>JAIRLW010000312.1 GCA_031259095.1 Planctomycetaceae bacterium
CGCGACGCTCTCCGTGCGTTGTTGGTCGCTCTTCCGGTCATGCGGGGAGTTCTGGTCGTGTTGTTGGACGTTCTGCCGGAAATGCGGGACGTTCCGGTCGAGTTGTCGGACGATCTGCCGGAAATGCGGGACGTTCTGGTTGAGTTGTTGGACGATCCACCGGAAACGCAGGACGTTCTGGTCGAGTCGTTGGACGATTTTGTGAAGACGAAAATCGATCCGATTGAGTAGCCGAACTTGAAATTGTTGAAGGAGTTCGGTTGTTTGACGGTGAAAAAGACGGACGGTCTGACGGTGAAGAAGATGGACGATTTGACGGTGGAGAAAAAGACGGACGGTTTGATGGTGGGGGAGAAGACGGACGGTTTGACGGTGGCGGAGAAGACGGACGGTTTGACGGTGGAGAAGAAGATGGACGAGTTGATGGTGGAGGAGAAGGCGGACGATTAGGCGGTGAAGCACGACCGGAAGACGGCGGACGATTGGTTGAAGATTGCTCTCGGTTCTGAGCGGCTACAAAATCGTTACAGCCTAACCATACAACCGAAAGAAAGAAACATAACACAACCATTTTAATTTGTAAATTAAAGGTGTTCATAATATCCTCCCATTGTTTAAGTGGTTATTTTATTGTTTATAACATTCCCACATTATGGTTAATTATAAAATATTTACGACACGAAACAAGGAAAGTTTAAGAAAAATAGTGAAAACCGTTTTTTAGAATGCCGACGGTATGGACGATTGCTTTCGATGACAGTATGAAATTAAAATTGTTTTTTGTATTATTATTTTTCGGGACGATAGAATCCGTTAATAAGGCGAAAATAAAGTACGATAAACGATAATGTTTTTTTGTAACTATACCGCACGCATTCATAATAATTATGTTTCATCAAATATGGATATCGTTAATATTTCATTAGAATTTTTACAACAATAAAATTTTTTTGAATTGCGTATTGAATTTTCCCGTCCCGTTAGGGACGACCTATTGGTAGAAAAAATGTAATGTTTAAAATAGAGCAAAGAATCAATGATATATTTTTGTATCGATTAACATTTCGTCCCTACAGGACGAGGGATTGGGACACCATCGTTTTCTACCAACATCTTGTCCCCAACGGGACAAAAATAGTTAAATAGTTAAATAGTGAATAGTTGCACAAGCGGATTACACAAGTACACGGTAAATGGTACGCTTGCGTCCTCCACTATACACTATTCACTAACATTGTCCCTAGCGGGACAGAAATACAAAAATAATTTTTGTGACTGCAAAAGGGATACTCAATCGACGCGATGGCGGGTTAAAACCTTTTGAACGAAACATCGCGTCTATCTTTTGATTAGTTATTTTCTCAAATTCCAAAACGATCAGAAAAAACTATCTTGACAATCACTGCCTCTTCGATTACACTAGGTAACAATGTTTATTTTTTCTTTACGGGAGTTTGTACCATGAAACGAGTTTTTGGTAAGACATTGCAACAAATGACGGTTTTTATATCGTTATTGGCGTATGTCTTTGTTCTGGTTCTCGCTCCGGTTTGGCATGTCCACCACAGTAACTGCAACAGCCAATCCGAACATACTTCGGAATGTTGTTTGCCGTCTCCGGTTTGTGCTTCTGTCGAACCGCGCGGAGAATGTGATCTGTGCCGTATTCTTCATGTTACCGTTCCATTGTTTGTGTTTACCGCCGTCACGCCGGAAATCACCAACAATTGGTCGGAACTCGTCGTAAAACCGGCAACCTTAAATCTTCAAACCACTTATGGAATTCCTTCCAGCCGCGCACCGCCGTTGAATGCCGGCTCTTAATTTATAATCCTTAACAGGATTTCTATATCAATATTTAAGTTAACGTTTGCGCTTGGAATATGTATTAATTCATATCCGGTTCACTATTGGTATCGTTGAACCCTTGCGCTGAAAATACCGAATTTATTCGGTTCGGTTTGTACGTCCGTTTGTTTACTCGTTATTCTTGAAAATGACTTTTGAAAAAATTTCGGTTTTCGCTTTTTGACAGCGTTATAAAATTGACCGGATTTTTCAGTAGGAATGTACCGTTGTTGTATGTCCCTACAAAACGAATTTTCAAATAGGTTAAACAAATTTTTATTCAACATTACTTATATTCAACAACCTTTTACAAAAGGAAAAAAACATGTTTACTCAAAATATATTTCAGTTAATGCTCCAGTTAGTAAGTGAATTTTTCGTTGTTTTTTTCGGAAAATTTAGATTTTTTAGGCAATTTCATGTTAAAATAGGCAGGGGGGGGGGTCTAGGTTGTTCAGGTGTGGTTTCACGCTTGTTGAACTTCTGGTCGTTATCACCATTATTGGCGTCTTGATTGCGTTGTTGCTTCCAGCCGTTCAAATGGCGCGTGAGGCGGCAAGGCGAATGTCCTGCGCCAACAACGTGAAACAATGGGGACTCGCGCTGCACAATTACTATAATGCATACAACGTCTGTCCGGGTTTGGGAAAAGAAGGAGTTGGAACATACTCAATCCAGGCTAATTTACTTCCCTACATTGAACAACCTGCATTGTCATCACTGATTGACTTTAACCAGCCGCTTCAGATAGGCGGCAAGGGAAAATATGCCATGAACTCTGCATTGGCTGAGGTCATCCAAGCGCAAGCCAATTTGTTTAAATGTCCCAGCGATGGCTCCGATCATTTATATGTGATCAGTAAATTTGATGATGCTACCAGTGGATCGGATGCTTCAGCACGTGGAACCAATTACGTTTTTTCTACCGGCAGCGGCGTTTATCCTAATATGGATACCCGTCATCCAACCGACGGATTATTTTATTATAATTCTGCTCGCGGTTTGGAAAGTATTACGGATGGAACGTCCAATACAATTATTTTGTCTGAAGCCAAACTCGGTGATAACTCTGGAAGTCCGGCAGAAGGAGACGCTCCTGAAATGCGGCGTACTGCCAAAACGACGGATACTAATTGGACACCGCTTAGCAGTGAACAAGGTACGGTTATACCTTTAACGGAGTCTGGAAACGGTTCGTTTGCAAATATTAAGGCAAAAGCCGATGCCTGCACTTCGTGGGAAACGAAACGATGCGGAGCGTGGATTTGGGGAATGCCGCTTTACAGCGCATTCAGTACCTATTATCCTCCGAATCACAATATCCCGGATATTCATTTTCACGGTATGGGATGGTATGGTGCGCGAAGTAATCATCCAACCGGCGTCAATGTTGGTTTGGCGGATGGAAGTGTCCGCTTTACAACCAATTCCGTGAACCTTGATATTTGGCGAGCCTCCGCGACCATCGGGAATGGTGAAGTATTGCAATTACCCTGATCATTTCGTTTGGGATAACTTCTAACAACTTCGACTGAAATCGACCGAAATCGATTTTAGTCGAAGTTAATCGATTTTGGTCGATCAAAAAAATGAAAATTTAGGGATTGGAATAATGAAATCAATAGCAGTTTAGCAACACCGATTTAACAACTAACTTGTGAATATAGGAATTTTTTTTCAAAAAATTTTTCCAGAATGCAAGATTTTTGTGGAAATTTTACTCATAACATGCGAAAATAGGTAGAAGTTTTTGTGTTTCCCCTCATTTTTCAACTTCAACATTCGGAATTTAATATGACTTCAACTTATTTCAATCGGTATTTCGGTAAAAGACATGCGTTTACATTGGTGGAACTTCTGGTTGTTATTGTGATTATCAGCATGTTGGCGGGGCTGCTGATTCCGGCGGTCAACTATGCACGCGAAGCCGCACGGCGCACACAATGCATCAACAACCAAAAAAATCTCGGCATCGGGCTTATCAATTACGCCGCAAACAACAACGGATTGCCGGGTTATTTCAATCAATTAGGAAAATATACTAATGGCGATCCCCGACTTACTAATGGCGATCCCCGACTTCTTAGTTGGGTTGTTGCGATTTTTCCGGAAATTGAAGAGAACAAACGTTACGAACTTTTGACTGCCGATGACGCGAATGTATCATCAAACACTGCACAAGCAATTCAAGCATCTCCGCCAGTACTAATCTGTTCCTCCGCTTCGCTTCAGCAACGGGCTGGTACTCCGATTTTGAGTTACGTCGTTAACTGCGGACCAGAAGCCAATTCAGGAACATCAATTGACGGTAATGTTGCTCCTACATTTACACTGTTCAAAGATCGCCGTAGTGATTTAGCTGCTATTAATAAAAAAGTTAAATTGGAGGAAATCGTTGATGGAACAAGTAATACGGTTTTACTTTCGGAAAATGTACAGGCATGGACTTGGTATGTTACAAATGGTGTTCCAAATGAATTACCTCAAGGCGATACGCCTACCCGTTGTTCTACTATCGTTGCGAGTTTAGGTTTTGTTTGGTCAAACCAAACGAGTAGTTCTTCCTTTTATTCAAAAATTAATGAAAATCGTGAGTATGGGCAAGTGTCGGCTCCATCATCACTACATGCTCGTCCGTCATCAATGCATCCCGAAATTGTTGTCGCTCTTTATGGCGACGGCTCCGCTAAACCGATAGATGACGATTGCGGTTTCGGATCCTATCTTTCCGCTGTTTGTCCAGATGACGCAAAAGCAAGTAAGCCCGTTAGCGGTAATGGACTTGATTACGGAGACATTTTTGAAAAAAAGACTTGGTGAACGCCATTCGCGTTGAATATTTAAGCGTTTCCGATTTCTATTTAATGTACACGCGCGGTCAATACGGACGATCCGGCGGAAGCGCCAATTCTTGTTTCGCCGGATCAATAATAACATCCATATCTTCAATCGGAATCGCTCCAAGCAGAACTTCTTTTGTGTCGGGCAACATAATCGCACGACAAATTGATTCGCGGTTCTTAAAATAGATACTGATCGGGTCAACAAATTCACATTGCGGACAAGAACCGTCCGCTAATTTAATTCACTTTCGGTTGTATGAAGAACACGCAATCCAAGTTGATTTTTGAGATGATCGCTGATCACGAGTGATGATCGCTGATCACGAGTGTTGATGCGTCGGAATCGACCCAATCACTGAATTGAGCAATTGTTTCAGACACAATTTCCCATTCTTCTGCATTGTCTTTACAATCACGAAAGATTGTTTTTGCCCAAGCGATAAATTCGCCGTCTTTGACGGGCATGTAACTGTTTCTGTGAGCCATAGTTTTTGTTCCTTTTTTGATAGGATGAAATGAAACGGGTTAATGTTTT
>JAIRLW010000420.1 GCA_031259095.1 Planctomycetaceae bacterium
GAAAGTGAAAACGGTATAAGAGACAATTGGGACAAATGTTTTTTTTGTATCAGTATCATTTTTTTCGTCCCGTTTACAGATTACGGTCCGCAGATTACGCTGATTTTCGCAGATTGTTTTTATGTTCACCACGAAAAACACGAATGTTCACAAAAAGTTTTAAAAAATGAAAAATGAAAAATAGAAACATCATTTTCGTGTCCCTTCGTGTATTTCGTAGTTAAAATCAGTATGAAAAGACAGCGGTGATTGTGTTTTCAGACTTTGTTGTAAAATTAAAAAAGTCGGCTTAGTTTTTTTTGTATCAATTATCTTGTCTTTTTCAATTTTTTTGTTTTTTCGTCAATTAATCAATTAATCAGCAAAAAAACGATACTTTTAAATCATACAAGGATAAACAATGTTTTTTGAAGATTTTAATTCTGTTCAACTGGAACATCAACTGAACGGCAATCGTTTTAAAGTGATTTATCGATTGTTGGGCGATGAAACAACGGCTCGGAATAAGGCGTCGGATATTTGTGCAGAGCAAACCGTTGAATTTCCGGTTCGTCTTCTTCCGCCCGGTGCAATGCAGGAAAAAATCGTCGGCAACATCGAACAGTTTGAACAAAAAGACGAAACAAGTTGGTTGGCAACAATTAGTTACGCAAACGAAATTACCGCCGGAGAATTTACGCAATTTCTCAATGTTGTTTTCGGTAACATTAGTATTAAACAAGGAATTCAGGTTGTTGCTCTTCAGTTGAATGAGGAAATTCTTAACGGATTACCAGGTCCGGGGTTTGGAATTTCGGGGATTCGGAAACTTTTAGATATTCCGTTACGTCCGCCGTTGTTTACCGCGTTAAAACCGATGGGGCTTTCCGCACAAAATTTGGCGCGATTGGCAGAACAATTTGCTGAAGGCGGTATTGATATTATTAAAGATGATCACGGTCTTTCCAATCAATGTTTCGCACCATTTGAAGAACGTGTTTCACGTTGTGCCTCCGCTGTGCATGAAGTCAACGCCCGGACAGGACGCAACGCAATTTATGTACCGAATATTACTGCGCCGATTGAATTGTTTTTTGACCGTGCAGTTCGGGCAAAGGAACTTGGAGCCGGCGGTCTCATGGTTACCCCCGGTCTAGTCGGTTGGGATGCGTTGCGACATTTAACGCAAATGCAAATTGGTCTGCCGATTATTGCTCATCCAGCGTTTATCGGAAGTTACGCGATCAATCCGCAAGGAATTAGTTGTCGGGTGTTGTTTGGAACGCTGATGCGGCTCGTAGGCGCAGATGCAACAATTTTTCCCAATTACGGCGGACGTTTTCCGTTATCGCATGAAGATTGCCGTGACATTGTTACTGCAAGTCGGGAAAAATTAGGAACCATGCCTGCCATTTTTCCATGTCCAGCTGGAGGTATGGAATTGAAAAATATTCGGGATATGATACAAAATTACGGTAATGATATGCTCATTCTGATCGGCAGCGGTCTGTTCAGTCACAGTGAACATCTCATCAATAATTGCCGGATATTTCTAGAAGAAATTGAAAAAAATAATATTTCAGCCGAATCTTCACAAGGATTTTGAGTAGAGGCGCAATGCATTGCGCTTCTACAAATATTATTTTTTAAAGATAAAAATTGTAACTATTCAGTAACGGCGAAGCCAAGTCAGGTAGGCAACTTTTCGCCGAAAGGTTGCAGGAATTAGTGAAATGTTGGCAATTAGAGTTTCCGACCATTTTGGGGTTCTGATTGCCGTCCGTACACAGGGGCAAATCGGTTAATTGCCGACATTATTAACCAAAAAATTTCAGCGAAACATCGCCTATCTTTTGAAACATCGTCGCCTGTAGAAACGCATCGCCATGCGTCCCTACAAAAGTGCCGTTTTTAACTGCAGGAGGTATAGCAACATGGCGGGAATGGGATTGTTGCTTTTTGCTCTTGAATTGTTTTCGCAGGATTGTTAATATTCTCCGACGCGGTTTACCGACGAACCGAACAATTGTTTTATTCAGACTATTACCGTTAAAATGTTCTATCTGCTGCTCAAAATAAAAGTTACGGCGATTATTGGCTTCCTGTTTGCGGGATGTTACGGCTGCATGACGACACCGTCTTACACTCCGTCAATGAAAATCCTACCCGCAGAAACTTCGTCGGTGCAATCCCGGCAACGGACAGTCAATACAAATCAGGTTTATTGCCAACCGGTTCAATCTTTCCGGCAATCGCCAACTGTTCAATTTCAAACACGTCAACCAGCAATCCGTCAACCTCAACCGTATCTCCAGAAACAGCAAGAACAACAACGGCAACAACTGCAATGGGTAAAACAAAATACGCCGCAACCGATTCAACAAAATTGGGTATCAACCGCTTGGTATGATCCGTTGGGTCTGCTCGGTTCACCAACGCGATTACCGGTTCAGACATTGGCAACGATTCCGGCTAATCGGCCAATAATTCAGCAAAAAAATCAGCAACACAACCGGCAATCGTCCAATCCGATTGCTCAGGTTGCCTATCAATCGCCGCAACCGCTTAAACGTCAAACTATTCCGGTTATTCCCAATACTGCAGCAAGCCCTGAACTCTATCAACCTTGGAATTTGGACAACTATCGGGTGAAACGATCCGTTTCCAATCCTTATCGTCTTGTTGCGGACACACAAGAATCCGTATCCAATCGAACCGCGCCGCCGGCAATGAATCCTGATCGGCTGATGAGATTACCGCAACAAACCCGAACTACCAATCCGATTAGTATTCCGGCAACAACAGAAAAAGCGCCGTTACTCAATTTGGGACGTGATTTGATCAAAGAATTTTCGCCGTCCAATGATCGGAAATGGTCGCAAAACCACGCTGTACTACAAACGGCGGAATTAAACGGTAATTGGGTGACGGTTCATAATATTCGGTATTCAAAATACGAAACGGCTGAACAGTACACAACTCAATATTACGACGCAACTTTCGATCTCAACGATATTCGAACCATTGATTTGGTGGTTGTTCCGTTTCGGGGAATATCACGATTGGCGCATGTTGAGTCGAGTTTTGGTTTTGCGGATGGGCGACATCTTGGGATGTCGATTGAAGCCCGTTACGAGGAAGGGGAACAATATGATCCGCTTGGTGCAGGTTTGCGGCAGTTTGAACTAATTTATGTTTTCGCTGATGAACGTGATATGATCCGGCTTGGAACCGACATTAATAAAAACGATGTTCATATTTACCGGTTGAAATTTGAACCCAATGAAGTTCGGGCAATGTTTGCCGATGCACTCCAGCGAGCGAATAAATTGGCGAAAAAACCGGAATTTTATCATCCGTTGACGAATAGCTGTGTTACTAACCTGATTGCACACATTAACAAAGGCAGACCCAAAGCTATCCCAAAAGACTATCGAACACTGTTACCGGGTTTAATGGATCATTACGTTTATGACCTGAAACTAATGGACGCCACCGCAAAAACGTTTCAGGAAACAAAAGAAAATGCCAAAGTCAATTGGCTGGTCGAAAAATTCGGCGATCTCGAATATTTCTCTGCCGGAATCCGACAAAATATGTATTGATAAAAAAAACAATAAGGTTTGCGGAAATTTTTGGTAATTATTCAGCGGAATTGGCAGATTTGAAATTTGGAGTAACTTTATCGACTGAAATCGACTTCAGTCAACTAAAATCGATTAAAATTACGGACAAAAAAATTCCACTGAATAATACGACCGTTACCTCTAAACGTGAACTTCGATTACATCCTGATCGTTCAAAACATAATCACCTTTCACCACTGTTCCATCGTGAACCGCTGAACCCCAAACTTTGCCGAATTTCAGATTCATTGCGTAATCTTTGTGAATCAATTCCGCAAGATCAAGCAATGTTTCGCCGCGGCGTAACGTAAACGGTTTATTACGATCGGCGTCTTTTTTCTTCGGGTCTTTGGTGTAAATCCGAATCACGTCCAACGATGCATAAATAGCGTTGCGCAATGGTTCGAGCGTTTCAGTGTTGTTTGCCGAAATTTTAAATTCCCGAAACGGTAACGGACATAGTTCATGGAATAATTCAAGACGATCAACCGCTTCCGGTTCATCAATCTTATTCGCAACAAAAAATGTTTGCGTGAACGACAATCCGACGTCTTCTTCATCGAGACTTGATTCTGCCGCCAACCGTGTTTTTGTTGACGCGAGTTTATCGAGAACTTCCTTACATTGTTCCATTCCGCTGTCGTCGCCCAGATCAATCATCAGCAAGGCAAGATCGGCGCTGCGTAACAAACCAACAAGATAAGGTTCCAGATAATCCGAAGTGATTGGCGGCGTATCGATTAGTTGTACGAAAACATCGTTCCACGCCATCATTCCGGGTTGCGGTTGTTTTGTGGTGAACGGATAGACGGCGATTTCCGGTGCGGCGCGGGTGAGCGACGCGAGTAATTGACTTTTACCGGCATTGGGACCGCCAATGACAACCGCTGTGCCTGCGCCTTGACGCGGAATCCGAAACGATCTTCCAACTCCTCCTTTTTTGCCGCCGCCGGAACGTTGTTGTTCCATCTCTTTTCGCAATTGCGACATTTGCGTTTTGAGTTTTGCCTGAAGATGATCCGTTCCTTTATGTTTCGGCATCTCGGCATACATCACCTGAAGCCATTTTAATTCTTCTTCCGGTGTTTCCGCACGGCGATAGTTGTCTTCCGCTTTCTTGTATTGCTGGGTCAGATTGGCAGGCATAATAAAAAATACAAAATTAAACTAACAATAATGTTCATACGCAATTGGGAATTGAAGGGGAATCACAAACATGCCAATGTTGCCTACCTTGTCTTGACTTGCCTATGATTACTCGTCCAATTCCAAAACAATCAGGAAACTTTTTAAGAAATACGATTTTTAGAAGTTCCTTTAACAAATTAAGAATTGCCGAAAAGAGGACTCGAACCTCCACCCCGTGTTAACAGGACTAGGACCTGAACCTAGCGCGTCTGCCAGTTCCGCCATTTCGGCAATATATATTAATGTTGCAACGATTTAATGTTATCAATTATCGATAGTTTCTAAAAGATAATAAAAAGACTATTCATAATTGTTTTTATACCAAATGGTTTATAGTATTTCTCATGTTCTAAATTCAGCCGATGAATAAATTACCCTATATTACAAAAGTATTTTCAAATCATTGATGAACACACAAAATATATAAAAATTTTCCTTAAATTCTCTCCAAAATAACTTGATAACTGGACTTTTGCAAAGTTGTGTTTCACACTGTAAATAAAAGGATTTGAAACATTAAAATCACCCAATTTTGCCATATTGTTATATCATATATTACGTTTCTAAAAATTGTTCTAAAAATCGATATGCTAAGAAAACAAGGGTTTCACAAATACGGTTTCAATAATTTTTACGGATTTTTCGTTTCATAACGTGCGAAAATTTAAGAGTGAAACGTTTAAAATAAATCAATAATGGTATTTTATTATTTTATTTTGCTGATGTCAATATCCCCCTTACCGTTTTGGGTAAGTACGATGATCGATGGAGTATCACCGTTGTTATCAATTTTATCAATGCCTTTGCTATATAATTGATATGAATTTTTATCAACGATATACACGTATGGCTCTGACCAAGAATCAACAGAAATTGGAGGCGAACACTTTAAATCTTGAAGTGATTGAGGATAATTTCCATATACTTTCTTGTGTCGTTCCAATTCATATGCTATTCTGCACATCTCCAAACAAGCCCTCATAACGAGGATGCGATCTGATTGTATTTTAACCGACATCTTGTAAATAGTTCCATTACTTCGGCGATCATCATTTTCCGGCAAACGGGCAACTGTAACAACAGCCTCTTCAATATTGTCTTTTAGTCCGGTAAAAAGGTCGGACGTTACTTTATCTAAATTATCTGGATACGTTTGGAGATATTTATACAACAACACTACTCCCTGAGTCGTAAAAACAAATCCCATTGTTTGATCCTCACTATTACCGCCGTAACAAACAGCTTTACCTAAGTTTATCAAAAGGAAAACACTTTGTATAGCAAGTTGTGTGTTTTTTTCGCCAACCGCCAACCAGTGGTTTTCTTTCAACAATGTTACCAATGGCTTAAAATGTAAGAAAAGTTCCCGTCCATGTTTATTGTGAGGACACAGATTTTTCTGTAAAAAATTTTCCTTGAACAAAACATCACTTAATTGTTCGAGTAAATATTTTCCGGCAGCAACAAATTTTTTCCTTTCTCCTAAAGTGGAATCGTCTTTAATTGACGGGATTAACCGTGCCTCTTCTCCTATATCTACAAGGGAAACGCAATTCTCTTCTGATGCCGTATTTTTTTTAACTGATGTATTGGTATCACTGCAACTACATCCCAACATCGCGGATGTAATTAACAATATGAAACCAAAAAATGGAATTCTAATATGAAATTTCATCATGGCTTGGTTACCCAGACTCTTTAGGGAACTTCTAAAAACTTGTTTCTTCACAAACTAAAATCAACCAAAATCGATTTTAGTCGATTTCAGTCGGTCAAAATAATGAGTTTTTAGAAGTTCCCTATAATTTATCAATCTTCAAAACGTTTGAATCGAGGTATCTTAATCAACAAATCAACAAATCAACAAATCAACATAATCAATCAACCGTCCACGGCGGTGTACTCGGCAGATAATGATTAAAATCATCGACTAATTCCTGCTGATAATTACCGGCAAATGTTCCGGCAAAAAAACGATCCAATCCCTCTTCATAAAGGCGTTGCCAACTTTTTTCCTCTGCACCGGGATTGATCGGAAAAAATAACGCTTTGTTTGCTAACGCCGCTTTGTGATCGCCGGGAGCATCGCCAATCATCAAAATCCGGTCTTGACCATAATTGCCGATTTTTTGCGCTTTCTCAAGTGATTCTTTTTTCGTTCCGACTTCTTGTCCACAAATTGCCGCAACATAATGTCCGATATTCTGCTCTTCCCACTCACGAACCAATGCTTCCTGCGGTGTTGCCGAAACAACCAGAACATCAGCGTTATTTTTCATCTTTTCCAACGACTCCCGAACAAACGGAAATGGCGGAACTCCCTTGTCAACAATAAAGTCAACCGTTTTGTTAATCGCCAACGACCACTCCAACGTTTGAATTAAACCCGGATCAGGATTTCGTTCAATTTCCTCTTTCAATGCCGGATTCCCCAGTTTGGTTTCCCGCGCCACCCAATCAATCAGCGATTGCGGAATTTCGATCTTCACTCCGCGACGTTTGACTTCAGGACGGCGTTGTAACCATTGAAGCGTTTCGATTAACGCAGGAAATCGGTTAATTCCGCGACTCTTTGAATAAAGATTCACAAACTCAAACGCTTCACGGGCATATTTACTCACACCTTGAAGATTCCAATATTTGATCGTGTTGGGAACAAAACACTCTTTATGTTTCAATTCCATCGTGTCGAACGCACAACCGTCCGAATCAATACCAATCAAATATTCATGTTGCGCTTTGTAATCAAAAATCATAAAATTATAATTGTAATAATTGTTGTCCTATAAAATTGTTACCGATTGATTCGATTTCCGCTGATCGACTTAATTTTCTATCTGCGCAAATCTATTTTATCAGCGTTTTCTGCGTGCAAATAAATAAATAAAGTAACGACACAAAAAATTAAGTTTTTAGAAATCCCTTTAGTTTGTTGATTATTCACCGATAATTTTAATCATAATCCGTTTTGGACGCCGTCCATCAAATTCGCCGTAAAAGATTTGTTCCCAAGGACCGAAATCAAGACGTCCTTCGGTTAACGCAACAACAACTTCACGCCCCATAATTTGCCGTTTATGATGGGCGTCGGCGTTGTCTTCACCGGTTCGGTTGTGGGCGTAACGTGCAGGCGACGGATCAAACGGAGCAAGTTGTTCCAGCCAGTTTTTGTAATCCTGATGCAACCCCGGTTCATCGTCATTGATAAAAACCGACGCCGTAATATGCATTGCGTTGACCAGCACAAGACCTTCCTGAATACCGCTTTTACTCACTGCGGCGGAAACTTGCGGGGTGATATTGACAAATTCCATTCGCTTAGAAATGTTCAACGTCAAAATTTCACGGTAAGATTTCATGGCATTGCAATATTCAGGAGCAATATTCAGGAACTGTTAGGGATGTTTTTTTTCCTTCCGCACAGCAGAACAAAACTAATCGATCACATTTAACCAATTAACCAATCACCGCTTAAAATCACACTGACTGATCACACTAACTGATTACGCTAGTGATTTAACTGATTACACTAACACGGCGTCCTCCGCGGTCAAACCGGACACTTCCAGCCGTCAACGCAAAAAGAGTATAATCGTTGCCCATCCCAACACCTTTGCCCGGATGAAATTTTGTACCGACTTGACGAACAATGATGTTGCCCGCCTTGACGATTTCACCGCTGAATTTTTTAACACCGCGCCGTTGACCATTAGAATCACGACCATTGCGGCTTGAACCTTGACCTTTTTTATGCGCCATAATAACACCTCGTTTTATTGGTTTGAGATTGGTGATTATTCGGATTTCAGATTCACAACACGGCAATTTAAATTTGTCAATTTAAACTTATCAATGCAAATTAGCGGTTCAATAACACCTAAGTTTAACTATTTTACACGATTAAAGCCGTGCGTTTGAATCTGATAAACTGTTTTCAAAATGGTTTTCCAATCGTTTAACGGTTTAACGATTTTCCAATCATTTTTTTAAGAAGCGGAATTTTACAAGAAAATCCATTCGAAGTCAATCTCCCCCGGATAGCCGTATTGAATTTGCGAATCGTTGAGATTGTATTGGTCGCCGATTCTCCACCAGTTTGTTTTGAGAACTTTCCGTTTCATTGTTCGTCCTTCGCCGGGTTTTCCGGTATTTGTTCCTTCGTCCGACCATTGATAAGCGTTGGTCAGACCGCTAATGTAAATTGAAAAACGATGAATTTTGGGATCAATATCCGTCCAAAGGGCAACTCCCCAAAGATCTTGACCGGAAGCAATTGGTTTACGGGTAATACTGACGGTTGTTTCGGGAACCGCTTTCATCCCTTCACGCTGCATAATTTTCGGAAGAGCAAGCGGAATAATCTGATCAAGGTAAGAAACGGCAATTGTTTTCGTTTGAGTTTTCACCCGACCGGTTTCCGGCTGATTGTTGGTAATAGTTTCCTGAACAAGGTTGTCTGTTGTCAGCAGAAATAGCGGGACAAATTGAATTGGTTCATCTTTACCGGCTTGCGGTTCGAATATTCCGGGAGTATTGCGAAGGACAAGTTCCCGATCACGTGTTTGCGGCACGGAAGTACCGGCAACATCCGAAACAACAACCGTATCATGGAAAATAGGAGTTTCCAGTTTGGTTTCAACCGCGGTGCTGATAGAACCGCCGGAATTAGCGTTTTCAAATTCGACTTTTGTTAATTTCCTTTCGCCGTTATCGGTGATAATAGTCCGCTCTTCCGTAATTTTTTCCAATTTTGCCGAACCGACATTTTTGACATTGTACACCAAATACCAAACGGCTTTTTTATCAAAGGAACCTTCTTTGTTGGGAATATCGACAGAGATAATTCGTACCGGTTTGAAAGAAAATTGAAGACACCAAATATCCCGTTGGTAACGGATTTCTTTTGCCCAAATTTCTTTGTTAAAACGCACATCATCCGCCAATTCCGGCGGAATATCCGGCAGCATCGCAAGCACTTCCACCATATCTGCCCGATTATAAGCGGAAGCGTAATTAATATCCGGTTGAATCGTAATAAGTGTTCCCGGTCCCAATCTTGGTTGAGCGGAAACCTCTTCACCGCCCGCAATTTCAAAAGTTAACACCAAAAGGGAAAAACAAAGAACCAATACAAAACAGAAGTTTTTCATCATGTTTAACCATTGGAAAAATAGGACAATGTTGAAGACAAAAAATTCACCGAATAATTCACCGGTAAAAATGCCAAGAGTGTATTATAGTCATTTATCGGTCAAAATACCATGTTGACTCCATTTTTTATCACAGCATTAATTGTCCCATTAGTTCCTATCGTCCTTAATATCCCTATAAAAAGGAACTTTAGGGACGATAAGGACTAAGGGACAAATGATTTTTCATAAAACTTTGTGGTTAAAAATTTCTTTGTAAACTTGGTGTCTTTGCGGAAAATACTCAAGTTCAAAAATAATCTGGAAAAATTTTTCGAAAATCTGTCAAAAAAGAAAATTTTTTGTTTGACAATTGTTCTGATTCGGTGTAAACTGTGAATCTATGTCGATTGCGATCTGTTTTTTTACCGTTAGTTTGCGGTAAGCGAATCGCAATGATTCCAGTACAACCTTATAAAATAAGGAGTATCACGATGGAACACGTTGTAAAATGTTTGGGCGGACTTTTGGCAATGTTTTTGGAGAAAAGTCAAATGTTAAAATGGGTAGACTTGATAAACTGCGCAAAGCAGGGGGGGGGGGGCACTATGTAGAAGAAAGTTAAGAACGGAGAGTGGAAAATGTTGGTTTTCCAACGATTTTTCCGCAAAATTCTCAACTCTTGCCCGTTCTTCACGGTTCGGCTTTACATTGGTCGAACTTCTGGTGGTGATGGTAATTATTGGTGTGTTAATCGCACTTCTGTTGCCAGCGGTTCAAGTCGCTAGAGAAGCGGCAAGAATAGCGCAATGTACAAACAATCTGAAGCAAATCGGTGTCGCGGTTCACAACTTTCACGACTCCAAAGGAGGTTTGCCGCCATTGTTAGTTTGCGGTAACAATTCAACCAGTATTAACATTGGTACGGTGCCGACTATCTTTACGCTTCTATTACCCTACTTGGAAAAACAAACAGTCTATGATTTGATTCCAGAAGATTTTGTTAACTCACCGGCAAACAACGATTGGTGGGACCTGCAGGACAAAAATGCATTGATGATTTCCATGTATATCTGTCCTTCGCGCGGACCAAGAGTATCTAACCACCGAGACGAATTACCGGTTTTCACAGCAATTACGTCGCCGACGGATGATGCTCTCAGTTTGTCTGGCGGAGGAGGTGGAGGTACAACTATACCTCCCGCCGAGTATGGTCGGGCAACGGACGGCTTTGTCAGTGACTATACCGCTATTATGTGTGGTAATGATTCTCGTCCTACATCTGCAAATTATAATGCCGGTTTGATTAGAACCTATGACTCAAATGAGAGGAGCAATGAGCCAGGAAAGCCGTTGCTCCAGGACACCCTGTATGGAGCATTCCGTGGATCCCTCAACTTAACCCCATTCAAGGCTAGTAATATAACACTATATGGTGGGATCAAAAAGGCTAGTGAAACACCCCAATGGACAATTCGCGACGATATAAGTCGTTTTGCCGATGGCACGAGTAATCAAATTCTCTTTGCCGAAAAACATATTCCCTCTGATAAACTCGGAAAATGTTCTCTTGTAACTAAGGGAGATGGCAGGGGAAATGGACAGAACGCATGGAATTTGTGGGACTGCGGCGTACACATCGTACGTTCAGACCCTCATCATCCTTGTAGCTATACCGACACGTGGAGAGAAAGCGATTCATTGCTATACTGGCCAGCCCGTCAGACTTCGCGGGATACCTTTATCATTGCGCGTGACGCAAGCGAAGGCATCAAAGTGGCTGGGGACGATATACGCGCTAGTCATCCGAATTTATGGGATACTGCCGTGTACAATCAAGAGAATGGCTGTAGGACATATGTATCACCGCTTGGCAGTTATCATCCCGAGGGAATATGCCATCATCTTTTGGGCGACGGTTCGGTACACGGATTCTCTCCCAATATTAGCCGTGCAAAAGTTCATTGGCCCCTTAGTAATGTCAGCGACGGCGCTGTTGTAGAATTGCCGTAATTTTTTCTGTACGCCGAAGCCGGTTAAACGATAATCGGCTCCGGTGTTTTTTCGTAATATTATTTTTTTTGATTAATTCGGAATTTGGGGAGGACAATTGTTTGTGTCAATAATTGAGAGGTAGGCGATCCTTTCTCCTGAAAGGTCGCCTGCCTAGATTGACTTGCCCGTCATTGCCCTCTCAAAATTCCAACAACCTTAATTAAACTATGTTAAAAATGTTTTCAAAATTGCAAATTTTATTTGCGACGTTAATTTTTGTGTTACTCTTGTTTTCCGGCTGCGGTAAGTTTGTTAAATTCGGCGGCAAAGTAACCGATTCCAACGGTCAACCTTATACCAAAGGTTATGTCATTTTTACCAACCAGCAATTTTCTGCGCGTGGTAAATTACAACCCAATGGTACGTACAAACTCGATTCACTCAAGGACGGCGACGGATTGGCGCCGGGCACGTATCAGGTTTATCTTATGGGACACCAAACCATTCCGATTGACGCAATGCATGCGACTTCGGAACTTGATGATAAGTATGAAGACCCCTCAACTTCCGGCTTGACGTGCGAAGTCGTCAAAGGCGGTCGTTTCGATTTCACCGTCGAACTGAAAACGGAAGAGGAACTAAAAAAGATACAAAACAAGAAGTAGAAAATGATTTTAACGGCGGGCAGGGTTTACCCCATGCTTTGTCGTCCCGTTAGGGACGAAATGTTGGTAGTAGTAGATGTTTCGGGCAAAACTACCGACATTGCATCCTTTCGGGATGCGGACGATTTTTTAGAATGAATTATTCTCCGTTGGAACAGTTCTTGCGGAGATTCAACCACTAACTTTCATAAATCTATTTAAGGAGATTATTATGAACAAAAATGATGTTAATTTCAGAGGCAGGAAGACGACACTATATTGGGGGTTCACTCTTGTTGAACTTCTTGTGGTGATTGCGATTGTCAGCGTGTTGATTGCGCTGCTCCTTCCCGCCGTTCAAGCCGCCCGTGAATCGGCAAGAAGGATGACGTGTACCGACCACTTGAGACAGTTCGGTACTGCTGTTCACAATTTCCACGCGATCAATAAGGCTCTTCCGCCGGTGGCGTTGGGACCGAGCCGTGCCAGTGTGTTTGTGTTTCTGATGCCGTACTACGAACAGCAACCGCTATATCTTTCGTTGACACGAGGATTTGCAACATCTGCTAATACTAACAGTATCGGCAGACGTTTGGATAACACTGCCCGCGTAACAACAGCTAATCGTGTTAAACAAGCGGGGATTTGGAATCACCAGACAGGAAACAATGCTGGTACCACTCCTCAGGAGAAAGTATTGACGGGCAATGTTCCCATTGTCAAATGCCCCTCGCGGCGAAGCGGTACGTTGATCACTGATAATAGCACCTCCTCCTCATTGGCGTACGGAGGTCCTTTGTCGGATTACGCAACCATATTGCGTTACCGAAATACAGACGCTGATACTTTCGCGAATGTCTCCTCAGCTCTGACAACCCTAGTCACCGGTACGTCGGCTGCTCTGTCGCTTACATGGCAAAATTTTCCAATACCGTTTACTGTTGCCAATTCAGAGGGTTGGAACACGGGTACGCCGACGACAAATGGAGATGCGAAGTACGTAAACTATAAGTTGACCGCTAAATTTGACCGATGGCAGGATGGGACAACGAATCAACTCATCTTCGGTGAAAAACACATTCCTACGACCAAACTAAAAAATGAAGGCGGCGCTACGATTGCTGCCACAGCCGGCGGCGGCGTCTGGGATGGAAGTTATTTGTTTATTAGCGCGGCTTCGCCTAACCATGTGGTGCGGCTTATCCATGCAAGAAATAATGGAGCAGCCGCCGCTGACGATTTTGGTTTAGTACGGAACAAGGAGGCAACCGATAATTATGCTCAATGGGGATTTGGCGGTTATCACGGCAGTATTGTGAATTTCTGTCTCGGCGATGCGTCCGTTCACGGAATTTCCGCAACTGTTAGCCCAACCATTTTGGCTTATCTCGCGGATATTAACGATAGTCATAGCACGTCGTTACCGTAATTAACCAAAAAAAGCGTCATGAATCGCGGAATGGTAACTCGTTTGTGTTACTATTTCGCAACTATTCGGTAACATTTTTTACTCCTGCCTTTCAGGACTATTTAGGACTATGTTAATAGAACAATAGAAAAATAAAAAAATGCTACTGAACTGTTGCAGCGGACGGCAATTGGTGTTGCCGTCCGTTTTGCTGTCTGATTTCCTGCCGTCCACAGGGACACAGTCGGCTATCGCCGACGCGACCATGGGCAAAAAACCTTCGGCAAAAGGTCACTACCTCTGGATTCTTGACGTGAACAATGATCACACAACATTCCAAAACAACCTGACCATTTTTACCCGTTTTAATAATCAGCCGATCAATGTAGGAAGATTTTTAGCGGTTCTCAGATTCAAGTAACTTCTAAACACTTCGACTGAAATCGACTAAAATCGATTTCAGTCGATATTCAGTCGAATTCGGTCGATCAAAAAACGAGTTTTTAGAAGTTCCCTTCAATAATTCAGCCCGATATCGTTGAAGAACGTGGGCCAGGCGCGTCGGACA
>JAIRLW010000441.1 GCA_031259095.1 Planctomycetaceae bacterium
TTAAGATTTAGTTCTGTTTTATCAAAAATTTTACAACAAAGGAATGATTTATGCCTAACAGATCAGATTGGCTTCCTGGTCCGCGTGCGGATCAGATTTTGACGGCGAAGGATTGGCTGAGCATTTTGAACCGTCCGATGCCGTCTTGGAGGGTTTCGTCTCCCAATGGTCCCTTAGATCAAGGGACTTTAGGGACGATAGGAACATTGGGGACATTGGGGACAAAGACAGCGAATACAATTTTTGCGTGAAAAACAGGAATCATTTGGGGACTCTTTATATCGGAAAGCAAACAGACCAAAAAAATAAAAATACTTGAAAATAAGGAAATTAAACTACTTTTTTTAAGAAAGTGCAGCTATCAGTGGACTATTTTATTTTTTAACGATTCCGTAGTTTTTCCTTCATATTCTGTGTGTTTTGCGCTATTCAGCATATTTTGCGTTTAAATTGAACGCAGAATACGCAAAATTTCGCGGAAAATACAGAAAAGAAGCAGTTACAATGATTCCACTGATATATTACAAAAATTCGCGTTTCATTCGTGAAAATTAGCGGATAGAATGAATTTTTAGAGATTCCCTTAAATCAATCCGTTGCAGCAGGACATCCAGAACGAAAAGTCCTGCCGCAAACGTTAGTAAATAAGACCAAAGCGGTATCGCATCCCATGCGGTATGGTTTGGGTCTGGTCGGAATAGTTCTTCCGGTTTCGGATTAAACAATCCGCCGGTCGATTCCGCAAGACGTTGCAATAATTCATTGTTGGTCGGTTTCAGCCGCAACTCCTCAGGATAACCAACCATCACGCCGCGCGATTGATTCACCATATTCTTTTCACCCAATTTCAACGCCGTTTGAAGATGATAACCGCCTTGATAATTCGTTTTTTTCAACTCAATATCCGCTTCGTAACGTCCCGGCGCGGTTTGTTGTAATGTTATTTCCTCTTTGTTCAGATCAGGATAAATCACAGTGGTCTGACCGGTTGCGTCGTTAATGTAACGATCTTTTGCTTCGTCCGCCGCATCCAATGTCAAATGAATGTTACCGGAATGTTGTTGAATTTCGACCATCGAACCGCGTTGATCGGATTTACGCATCACCTGACGAATAATCTGCGCCCAGAATTTGGAATAACCAGACCACGTCAACCATTCCGCTCCCCAACGGCTTTTGGCGTCCGAACTAAACGCCGCCGACATCCCAAGTCCGTAACGCCACCAAACCAACAACGGTTCGCCCGCTCCAGTCTCCTTTTGTGTTGCTAAAATAAACTGACTAGTCGGTTTCGCCCGCGTTACCACATAACCGAGTAAAGGCGGAGCCGTTTCAATATCAATATCAGCCAACACTTCTGTCGGCGTTACTATCACCGGAACAAACGGTATTTCATGAATTGCCGATTTACTCGCCGTCATCGTTTCTTTCGCAAAAATTTGCGGAATCGCATTCGGATCGTTACAGGAATAATGTCGTCCTTTACCGTTTTCGGCAATCATTTTGAGTAACGCATTATCCGCGTCGCCAACGCCAACCGTTGAAACAGTAATCTGATCGTTAACCATTTGCCGGACAATTCCTTCATAATCGCCGGGAGAACTGTGTCCGTCGGTCAACAAAATAACGTGCTTTAATTTCGCTGAAGTCCGTCGGAGTTGTTCGTGAGCGTCGATCAAACCGGAATAAATATTGGTTCCTCCGGCGGCTTCAATGGTGGAAATCGCGGCGTTGATCGTTCCGGTTGAAACCGCGTTTTGCATGGCGCAAACAACATAACTTTCATGATCAAACGCAATAACTGTTGCGAAATCGCGCGGCGAGAGCAGTTCAACGGCGGCTTTAGCGGCGTCTTTGGCAAGTTCCATTTTTTGACCGCCCATCGAACCGGAACGGTCAATCACAAGAGCGATGGCAAGTGAAGGTTTTTCTTTTTCCTTTTCAAAATCACATCGGACAGGCAATATTTCTTCAATGGGCGTTTTGTAATATCCGCCAAGCCCGAACGATTGTTCCCCGCCAAGCATCATCAACCCGCCGCCCAAATCACTTAAATATGTTCGTAACAAATTCATTTGGTGCATGGTCAGAGAAGTTGCCGGAACATTCGACAAAATAACCGCGTCAAAATGATCCAATTCTTCGAGTGATCGCGGAACTCCTTCCGGCGGTCGGACTTCCGCCGTAATGTCCTGCTCCCGAAGCGCCGAAGCAAGATCGCGAATTGTTTTCGGTTCACTGTCAATCAGTAACACGCGAGGCTTGCCGCCGATAAACAATAATCCCGACGCATGATTATTGTCCAGAATCGTATCGCCGCGGGCAACAACCGTAACAGAAAATTCCTGTTGACGTTGATCGTCCGCCGATTGCCGAAACCGAAAAATGTTTTCACCGATTTTAAGTGTTTTTGTTTCATCAACAACTTTGAACGAATCTTTATACAGTGTAATGATTGCTTCGGTGTTGTAGTTACTTTGAATAACAATGTCAAGATAAAATGGTTCGCCTTGCCGAATTTGAGTGGGCAATTTAAGATCGGCGAGTTGGACTTCGGGTTCAGCGGAAGCGGGAAGCGGCACGGTGGAAATCGCAACACCGCCGCGAACTGCGGCGGTCAAAATATCTCCGGCAGTTTCATTGCCGTCGCTCAAAATAACAAGATGCGGCACATAACGCGGAGGAATCAACGCCAACGCCGGTTTCAACGCCGCGGCAATATTTGTTTCGTTTTTGTCTGTTAATTCGGAATTTTGAATTTGCGGACTTGCGGCAAAGGCGACCACTTGAATCGGTGTTTTTCCGGCAATTTTTTGAGCCGTTTCGATAAATTGTTGCGCTTTTTCATTTGCGGCGGAATCAATACTTCGACTTTGATCAAGCAGGAAAACAAGCATTTTTTCGTGTGTCGGCGACAAAAAGGTTAATCCGGCAAGAGCCAACACAATCAATATCAGAATCACAAGGCGAACACCCAACAACATAAAACGTTGCGTTTTTGAAAAATCCGTCAGCGAATAACGGAATCCCCAAAGAATAATCGCAATAAAAATTAAACCAATCAAATATTGCGGATGGGTAAATTCAAAAGACATCTGTAAAGGATA
Source organism: Planctomycetaceae bacterium (assembly GCA_031259095.1). Lineage (GTDB taxonomy): Bacteria > Planctomycetota > Planctomycetia > Pirellulales > Thermoguttaceae > WRKP01. The sequence continues at coordinate 3,108 of JAIRLW010000441.1, forward strand.
GTCGTCCTTTTTTTAGGGACATTAGGGACATTAGGGACGATAGGGACGATAGGGACAAATGGGACAAAAAATGTTTAATTGTAATATATCAGCGGAAATTTTTTTTCTTGTCATTGAGTTGAGTCATGTCATTTTCCAGTCCCGTTAGGGACTTTTACCAAAAAACTTTATTAACCGTAGGCTTTAGCCTGCGGTAGGCAACATCATTCACCCAAAGTCCTGCAAGGACGACACTTTCATACCATATCAACATTACGTTGCGTCACAAAAATAAAGTGTCGCCCCTAACAGGACTAGAAAACGGCATCACTTAACTCAATAGTTATACGATGATGAAAATTCCACTGATATATTACCGTCATTTTACTTCAATAATTTCCGGTTTTCTACTTCTTGTAGTATGCTCATTTGTTGAATAGCAATTTGGTTGAGTTTCATCAAGCGTTCAGTCCTTCATTGATAAGTACGGCGTTAATATTTTCCATGTTCGACAGGAAAATCAATTCGTTAATTGTTGCGTAATCACGGATATTGCCTTTTAAATTAGGGTTTGCTTCGCGTCATTCTTTGGCTGTTATACCGAACAAGGCAACATTCAAAACATCGGCTTCATTAGCGTAAATAACCGAAACTTGCTGCAGCGTCAATTCCGGCGGAATGAGATGTTGTTTAATCGCATCGGTGTGAATGTGGTAGTTGATTTTGGAAAGTTCCCATTTTCAATCATCCCAATCATAAAAATCACCAAAATCACAGTTCAGACGAATCACCGTTATCAATGTTCCGCACAACAGCCTTCGCCTAAATTACTTCGTAAGAGATGCGAGAGCAATACATTGCTTCCTTTGGTAACAACAACTTCGCCAGGCAGTGCGCCGGCTAAAATTTCGATATTCCGCCCATTTTTTGCTCCAAGTCGAACTTGTCGGACGTGAAATATTTTTGGGGCGTCGGGATTGAAATAATTTTTGTCGCGTATGAAGATGTATTGAGAATCGGCGGTTGATTGTACGGCTTCCTGCGGAATAACCAATGCGTTTGATTCTTCGCGGAGTACAATGTTTCCGATGCCGAATGTTTTATCTCGTAATCGTCTGTCTTTATTCTCGACTTCAGCGCGAACTTTTAATGTACGCGATTTGAAATCGACGGACGGGCTGATCCAAGAGATAACGCCGCTTGTTTTTTGGTTACTATTATCGGACGAGAACCGTACTTGCAAACCTTCTTTGATATATTGAGCGTCCTCTTGCCGGACGTTTAACATGATCCACATTTTACTTGGATCGCTTACGGTGAAGAGTGATTTTGTCGTATCAACAACCGTTCCCGACACAATATCCGACGACACAACTTCACCGTCAAACGGCGCAAAAATCGGTAACAAATTCCCGCTTTGCGCAATCGGCGGCAATTTCTCGACAATCTCATTGGGAATACCAAGAAATTTTAATTTTGTTGCAAGCGTTTTCGGAGTGTCCGAGTCAGTAACTTCCGGCAACACAAAACCAAGATTCGCCAAAAATTGTTGTGTTGAGAGTAGAGCGACTTCCGCTTCTTGCAACGCAGTTTCCGCGTCAATAAGTTCGCGTTTTGTAATAGCGTTGGTCGCGGCAAGCGGAGTCAATCGTACAACATTATCCTTTTGCGATCTTATTTGTACGATATTTCTCAAAAATTCCGATTTAAGTTGACCGACTTGTGAAGCGTCGATGAGTGCGAGAATATCGCCGCTTTTGACATGATCACCAATATTTTTCAAAACAACCGCAACTGTACCCGGAACTTTAG
>JAIRLW010000496.1 GCA_031259095.1 Planctomycetaceae bacterium
GTATGCCGACACAGCATTTGAATTTTTTCGTAACCAGCAAGCAGGATCGCCTGACAATGAATCGTTTGTTATTGCGTAGGCTAAACATCGTAAACCGCCGCCGCAGCCTTCTGAAAAAGGACATCGGTAACATGATGACGATTCGTTAAAACGTGAAGTTCGTAAAGATTGAAAAAGATTAGAAGAACGATAAAGTTCAAGAAGCGGGTTTTCCAAAAGATTGCCGACCGGAATCGGAAGCCGGCGGCAAGGTAGAAGCGTTCCGTCCGGTAATACGGCAACCAACGAATCGCCCGCCGAACAATGATACATCGTCCCGCCGCCAACAAGAAATTGTAATGCACGGTTCATCGATATTTCTGTACACGATTGTCTGATCATAAATTGCGGAATAAATCGATAAAGAAAACTTTTTCGCAACGATTGACGGACTCTTCTTATTGTTTCAAAAAAAGTTTTGGTTTCTTCAGGAGAAAGAGAGGCGTCCTGTTGTTCCGGCGTTGTTGGAATAAAACGATCTGTCCAAATACGATCAACACCAAGTTCAACACCTAATTGAGCAACAGCAGGAAAATCCGTAACATTATAACGACCCGCCGTAAACGAAATTAACGTTCTAATTCCTGCCTGAACCAATTGACGTATTCCCTCAACGGCAGGTTCAAAACTTCCGCGTCCTCGAACTGTTTCATGCGTTTCTTTGGTGCCGTCCAGACTAACTTGAACATAATCCGGTTTTAATTTTCTCAAACGTTTTGCAATTGTGTTATCAATAAATGTTCCGTTGGTCAGAATAGCAAAACGAAATAGTTTGCGAAACGTAATAACCTCTTCAAGCAACTCGAAAAAATCTGTACGTAAAAACGGTTCGCCGCCGGTCAAGGTAATTCCAGCCGGAATTTTATATTGACGTTCTTTGTTAAATGTTTCGATTGTTTCAACAAATTGTTTCAAAATAATTCGCAACGATTTAAGCGGTAAATCAGGATTGTTGTACGAATTTTGATAACAATGACTACAACGCAGATTACAACGTTCTGTCAAATGCCATTGTATTTGAAAATGTTTCGGCGATGGTAAAACGATGTTCATGTTTAGTCTCCGCATCCTCCACAACCGTCACATCCGCCTCCACACCCGCCGCCGCATCCTCCGCCACATCCCCCAGTGCCTCCTTCAATAAGATTAAAGGTACCGGTGAACATCGTCGAGAAATCTGCAAACATTGTTCCTGCCAGAATTGGAACTCCCATAATACCCACAGCAAAAAGAAGATCGGATACCGGATGTTCGGCGGTTAATTCCGATTGAAGACGGTTTTTATCGGGACAAAATTTTTGTTGCACTGTTTCAATGTATTTTTTTCCGCGATAGGAAAGTTTACGGGGTACGAACAAACCGATCAACAAAACAGTTCCAAAAACAATCAAAGTAAGTAACGCCGGTATGTTCCAATGTCCCGTCATCAATGCAACAATCAATTTGATGAGACCGATGCCAATAAAAAGTACAATTCCAAAACCGAGAACAAACCATGCTCCAAAGCGTTCACTTTTGGAGCGGATAAGATATTCTTCTTCAAATCGTTTATTGAATTTTGTTGTCCATTGTTTAGCGAGTGATTCAAGCGGAGAGATGAAAAAAATGTCTTGGGTGTTTTGCTCAATCTCAAACCATGAGAGAAAAGTCTGTCCTTCCGGTGAAAGTTTACAAGAATCATCCAACGGTTTTGCGGTACGCCGGAGTTTAGATTCTTTGGAAATTTTCCCGTCTGTTCCTTTGGTCTGTTCGACGAAACCGTTTGAAATCAACTCAAAGAGAAATAACCGAACGATTTCATTGTGTCCGGCACGGAGCGCCGCAAACTCAAAAAGATTAGGTCTTTCTTCAGACGGTTCAAACGGCAACATTTTGCGAGACTTATCTAACCGGCAAAGGATAATCCGCAGAATAAAACAAAGAACCACAAAAAAAATGAAATAGAATAACAGAAAATCCAGTCCTTTGGCAGTAAAAATATTCACAATAAAACTAACGAAATTATTCATTGAAAACCTCTATAATTTTTTTGTAATTTTGTCATAGTTTCACTGTAACAGCCTATTTTATTAACTGCTTTATTAACCGTTTGACACATCGTTCAAATTAGTCCGCAGATTACGCCGATTTTTACAGATACGCAAGCGGATATCCGTATTTTTCTGCGTTAATCTGCGGATTAACGTAATCCGCGAATGAATATAATCTGCGGACTAAAAAATAGACGGAAACATTTCAGTCTATTTCCAGCGTAACAGTTTCAGCGCCGTTACAAGTTCCTAATGCTTTCAGAGTTTCTTTCGGACAACTGTTGGGTAAAAACCTTACGAAACCATCAAAGAATGCAGCGTTAGTACCTTGAGGATGAAAACTACCGACACGTCCTTCTTTGTTGTTGATTCCTTTCGCCAATTCGTCCAACGTAATGTCCGCTTTCGGATCCATCCAGCAAAACGGTTGCTTCACTTCGACAACAGCAAGCGTATTACTCGTTCCATCGGCAATTCGTGCAAATGTTTCACCTTTTTGCATTCCGGCTAATCCGGCTTGTTTCGCCGGAATAAACCCTTCTCCGGCAATCCCCGAATAACAACACAAACCGGATTTGTTGTGTGCTAAAGGATTGGACGGGCAACGGTAAACATTGATAACAGCATTGTGAAATTGCTTGTTGTATTCACTGTCCCACGGTTCATCAAGCCGGATTTTTTGAT
>JAIRLW010000503.1 GCA_031259095.1 Planctomycetaceae bacterium
GGCTTGTTGCCGTCGATTATCGCGAAATGTCGTATCTTTAAAATCAATGTTCCACTCTTCAATCAAGTCGTTTGGGATATTTTCCAAATCCATTCCGGCTAATGCGGTTGCGATTTTTCAAAAAGTAGGCAATATTTCGTCTGAAGGATTTTTACTCGCCATCGCGTCGGTTGCCCCTTTGGAAAAAAGAAGAATATGTTATACTGTCTAATTATTTTTATGAATTGTCCGACTCGTATTAAATTGATACCTTGAATACTTTTTGGGCGCAAATATCGTCTTCCGAAACTGCCGGAACAATGTTTCAGTGGGTGCGGATTCAGGAAAACAGCGATTGGTTTTTACCGGTTTTGGTTGTTGTTCTTCTGTTTGCCTATTTTTTCCGGCGTTATCGGATTGACGCCGCCGAACTCAAATTATGGCAACAAATTATCTTGTTGGTGTTGCGGATTACAGCGGTGTTCTGTTTGCTCGTGTATTATCTCCACCCGCAATGGGAATATCTCGCCGGCAATTCCCGCGTTGCCGTGTTAATCGACTCCAGCGCCAGTATGGGAAATCACGACCTTTTACCAATTCAGCAGGAAAATAACGAAAACACGGACGAAAATAAAAGCACAAAGAAGAATGATGATGGGGAAAATGAGGAAAATACAGAGGAAAATAAAAAGAACACTCACAACGAAAACGAAAATAGAATTTCTGTTGGACTAAATCGTCTTGGAGCGGTTATTGATTGGATTGAGCGGAGCGAATTGTTTGACCGGCTTGCGGAAAAACATGAAGTTGTTCTTTATTCTTTTGACTCAACATTACAGCCGAAGAACGACCAACCTGATCTTTCAAATAATCTGAAAAATCTAAAGCCAAACGGTGATTCAACCGCCATCGGCGATATTTTGTTTGAAATTTTGCAACGTGAACGCGGTCAACCGCTTGCCGGAATTGTTTTGCTTACGGACGGCGGACAAAACACCGGACGTGATATTGATATTCCGCTGGAAACGGCGCAACGGTTAAAGATTCCAATTTATCCGATTGGCGTTGGTCGAACACGGCAACCGCTTAATTTTCGTGTCGGTAATCCCGACGCACCGGATCGGGCATTTCCGGGTGATCCGTTTTTGGTGAAGGTTCCAATCGAAATGATCGGCGGTGAAAAAGATATGGAAAATACGGAAAATGGAAAAAACGAAAATCGGGAAAATGAAAATCGGGAAAACAATATAAACAGAACAAAAACAACCGCGACCATATTTCCGGTAACATTACCGGTCGAACTTTGGAGTCAACCGTTGACGTCGGAAGAAACGTCTGCCGTTCCTACAAAAATCGGTGAAAAACAAATTCAATTTTCCGACAACGGAATAATTGAAACCGTTTTTGACGTTCGGATTGCGGAACCAAACAAGTTACGTTTTACGGTTAAAATCTTGCCGCCAAACGGCGATCATTACAGTGATCATTTATCTGCCGATAATCAGCGGCAAACCGATATTGAAATTGTTGATCGGAAAGACCGTGTGTTGTTGTTTGCTTCGGCGCCGAGTCGGGATTATCAATTTCTTTGTTCGCAGATTTATCGTGACAAGTCGATGTTAGTTGATGTTTATCTTCCTTGGACACGTCCGGGCGTTTCACAAAATGCCGATAAAATATTGGAACGATTTCCGTCAACACGAACCGAAATGTCGGAATACAATATTGTCGTTGCATTTGATCCGAACTGGCGCGAACTTTCGGACGAACAAATTGAAGTTCTTGAGTTTTGGGTTGCACGTCAAGGCGGCGGACTCATTCTTATTGCCGGAGCGATTCATCAAGCGGATACGGTTACAGGATGGGTAACGGAAATGGGAATGGATAAAATTCGGGCGTTGTATCCGGTCGAATTTCTGGCGAAACAATCCGCGTTTGAACATCGTTATCACGGCGATACTCAGGCGTGGGCGTTGAAATTCAGTCGTGTCGGCGAGGATGCAGACTTTTTGAAACCAACAGACAATTCCGCCGAATCACGAATTTTTTGGAACGAATTTTCCGGTTTTTACGGATTTTTTGCCGTTAAAGGCGTGAAGCCGACCGCAACACTTTTAGCGTCGTCCGGTTCGCCGGAAACGTTGGGACGTGCGGAGACGGGAGCGTTAATTGTGGAACAGTTTTACGGTGCGGGTCGAGTTCTTTATCTTGGCAGCGGCGAATTATGGCGACTTCGACGCGCGGATGAAAAAGCGTATGAACAAATTGCAACAAAAATAATCCGCTATGTTGGTCAGGGACGACTGCAACGGGAATCAGATCGCGGTTCACTCGCCACCGACAAACAACGTTATTCACTCGGTTCCATTGCCCAACTTCGTATTACCGCAAACGATAATCAATTGAATCCGATTATGTTTCCGACCATTCCGGTGGATATTTTATCGCCGTCGGGAACACTCCGAACTGTAGAAGGAAAACTTGATCCGAATATGCCCGGAACATTTCAAACTCATCTTCCTTTGACGGAAGAAGGAACATGGTCGATTCAGTTTACGATTCCTGAAACAGAAGAACGATTAACGCGAACTGTTCAGGTTCGCATGAGCGATCTGGAGCGTGAACAGCCAAGCCGGAACGAACAATTACTCATAAAATTAGCAACAAAAAGCGGCGGAATTTATTTCCGTTCACCAACCGATGCGTTGCCGCCGGTTAAAGAATCAAGTCTGTACGGCAATATTGATTTTTTCACGGAAACCAAAGATGATGCATACACCGGTTCACTAATTACAGAACTTCTCAAAATCCGTTCCCAACGTGCGGTTCCCGACACGGCTGCCGAAGAAAAAATATTACGCCGACTTCTGCTATTCCTCTGCTCAATTCTCATAACAGAATGGACGCTACGGCGTTTAATGAAACTGGCGTGAAAAAGCCGTTAGGGACAGAATCGACAATAGGGTCATTGTCGATTTATTAATCACAGAGAATATCGAACAAGAAGTCCGCAGATTACGCTGATTTTCGCAAATTGTTTTTCAATGATTTTTATTTTCACCACGAAAAATAAGAATGTTCACGAAAGATTTTAAAACATAAGGCAACTTCTAAAAACTCATTTTTGGATCGACTAAAATCAATTTTAGTCGATTTCGGCCGATTCCAATCTGTGAAGAAATAAGTTTTTAGAAACTCTCATAAAAAATCCACTGAATAATGACAATTATTTTTATATCACTATAAAATTCTTCAAAATAATCGGCGAAAATCGGCATAATCTGCGGATTATTTTTTCCATTTTGAGTTAGGTTATCGGAACATTCGTTCAAGCGGCGAACCGGAGACAAGATGACGGAGTGTTTCAGAACCCAATGTTTTCGGATTAACCGTTCCTTTTGGGAATGTCGGGCAATTTCTGTTACAAGGACAAATATTCACACAAATATCGCAACCGAAAAAACGTTGTCCGAGTTTTTGTTGAATTTCCGGCGGAACTTCGCCGCGATGTTCTATCGTCCAGTAATTTAGGCAACGCCGCGCGTCCAGAACAAACGGTTGAACCAACGCCCCTGTCGGACATGAATTCAGACAACGCCGGCAATTGTTACATAAAACAATTGTTCCGGTTTCCGATGTTTCAACCTCAGAATTAGTAACGTTAATATTAGTGTTAATATTAGAGTGAATATTCATCGCGTTTGAATTTGAATCGGTTTGTAAATATTCCGTTGAAAGGAAAGCCGCTAGAAAAATTTTTGAACCGTATTTCGGATTGATTAACAACGTATTGTAACCAATTTGACCAAGACCTGCCTCAACCGCAAATTGTTTTTCCAGAATCGGAGCCGTGTCCACCACGCCGCGACATCGCCCATTCGGAAACAGTTCACGGTGTTTAGTCTCAAGTTTCCCAAACCGTTGACGAATCCAATCATGATAATCTATTCCGCGCGCATATTCCGCAACGCCGGCAAGTTGCCGCACAGGATGGGCTTCGCTGCCAAGAACAGTTGCAAACGAAACGCCAAGCATCAGAATCGACTGAACGCCGCGTAACACAAAATCGGGATGTTGCCGAGCAGATCGTTTTTCTGCAAGATGATTCATTCCGGCATGTCGTCCCGCATCAATCCAACGTTCAAAAGCGTCAAACGTTTTCGGTTGTTTCGCCAACGTAACACCACAGAGTTCAAAACCAAGTTCCAATGCCGCCGATTGTAATTCGTCAGTCGCGCTCATGATTTGTTGATCGGATAATTCCTGCCGTTTCAAGAAAGGTCAAGGTCGATTCCAAAGGATGATCGGCAAAACGGACAATCGGTTCCACCGGAAATTTTAGTAACAAATTGTCGAATGGATGATCAAATGGATTTTCAAACGGATTCTCCATCGGCGGAACCAATTCCAGCAACGGAACAGCCGTAAAAGATAATTCGTCCCAAACTTCGCCAAGATCAATTTTTTGCTCTTCCGTTAATTTTTGCTCTTCCGTCGGGTTCTCTGAATTTTTTGAAACAATCTCATGTTGTTCCGGCAATGGTTGATGTTGCAAAAAATTAGGCAGGGAAAAAACAGTAAGAAAAGCAAGAATAATCACCGCCGCGTTGATCCAACTCCGATTGTTGAACCGAAAACGCGAACGATAATTTAGATTGTTCGGCGGAACAAGGTTATTTACCAAATCAACCAAATTATTGTTTGGCAATTCGGTATCGGGAAAACGGAGTTCGAGTTCGAGTTCGAGCATTTTCGTGTAATATTCCCGTAACTTCGGATTCCGATGAACATACCGCGCCGTCCAACCGTCAAGCGGTTGAGCGTCGTCAAGAGCATCGTCAATCCGTTTTATAAAATAATGTTCAATAATATTCATCATTGAAATAATAGGAGTAACTGTCTATTTTTATTAACCGCTGAATCCATGAAACACACAGAAAAAAATAGTCCGCAAATTACACTGATTTTCGTAAATTGTTTTTAAATTATTTTTATTTTTACCACGAAAAACACGAATGTTCACGAAAGATTTTAAACAATAAAAATGAAAAATAGAAACATCATTTTCATATCCCTTCGATTTTCGCGTTCTTTCGTGTATTTCGTAGTTAAAAATCAGTATTAAAAAATGCACTGAATAGTTATAATTATTTTTATATCACTATAAAATTCTTCAAAATAATCTGCGAAAATCGGCGTAAGGTAGTGTCCCAAAATAAAGTTGACAAGTTGTGACATTTTTTAACAATTCCGTATTATTTTTGTTGTTCCTGTTTTTTCGCTATTTTGATAATTTGTTTTTTATTAGCCCCGCAAGAGGCGAGAGGTGCATAACCGCAGGTGTAGCGAAGCGAAACCTACGGACAAGTTCCGGCGGTTTTCGCTCCACCGCCGGTTATGCACCTCTCATCCCTAGCGGGGTTGGTTGAATATCAAAAAATGATCATTACAAAAACTCCGCCGAATAGTTACAATATTTTTCGACAGATGGATGATTGCAATCCGGTATAATGGTCAAGTTTAATTTGGGACACTTCCTAATCTGCGGACTATTTTTTCTGTGTGTTTCATGTGTTCGGTGGTTAATAAAAATTGACTGTTACGAATGGTTGAAGTTTTTTTCGGGCGCGGTGGAGTTGGACTCGCACGGCGCCTTCGTTTTTTCCGAGTTGTTCCGCAATCTGCGACAACGATAAATCGTCACGATAACGAAGTAAAAGGATCGTTAATTCTTCCGGTGAAAGATGTTGTTTGGCAAGATTCCAAAGGTTTTGTTTTTCCTCTTCAAGGTCAAGTTGGTTTGGCGAATAGGTTGCCGGTTCGTTGAGACCGTCCAATGTTACCGTTTTTTTTCGCCGCTTTTCCGCAACCGCCATGCGAAACGCAATTCGATGCAGCCAACCGGCAAGTTTTTCACCTGAATGAAGTTGTCCGATCATCTCGAACGCCCGTATTAATGTTTGTTGCGTTAATTCCTCCGCCAACTCCGTACTAAAAGTAAATCGTAATAAAAAACGATAAAGCGTTTCACGATAACGATGATCAATTTCGTCAAACGCTTTCGTTTCGCCCAATCGAACACGATCAACCAATTCGGAATCCGTACAACAGTTGTCAACGAAAATGTCGCAGGAATCGGTTCCCTTCATTTCGGTTTTCAATCGGTTCATTAGCGGTTCTTAATTTTTTCCGTTGCTTGTTGAAGTCCTTTAGCGATCAATTTCCAAAGTTCGGGATTGTCCAGTTTTTCCGTAACCGAAACATTGGTTCCTGTTGCGTTAACTTGAATCGCCTGCAATAATCCGCGTTCCGGCGAATTTTCCGTAACACTCAATTGAGCAAACGCTAATAATCCGGTCAATAAATCACGAACCGCATTAGCATCTTCGCCGGTACGCATCGCCGCAGTGATTTCAATCTGCGTAACATTATTCACATCGTGAAGAGTTACTTTTACTTTTTTAATTTTACCAAAAAACTCTGTTCCATACGAGTCGAGTTTGACAGGTTTCTGTTGCGGATTGGCGAGGTTTACAATATCCGGCATCCCATCAAAATCACGTTTGATTTTTTTCAGGTGCCGATCTAAAAACAGAAAACAAGTTTCTTCGAGAACCAGTTCTTTTTTTGGTTCTGTTGTATTCAGATTGGCATAGCGACCGGTTTTGAACGCATCACAATATCGGACAATCTGGTCGTCGTCTGAAAAAATAAGAACATAACGTTCATTATTGAGTTTTATTCCAGCGCAACAAAATTCAAAATCCTGATTGTGAAATTCAAAATCAAATTTGAGAATAAAATCTCCGTTTGGTTCGTTACGAAGGAATTGATAGTCGGTTTTCTCCCGAAAATATTTCAGAAACGAAAAAAAAGAACGCGGATTGACGTCAATCATCAACGCTAACAAACCCTCAAAATCAATCTCCAAATCTTTCGTCCGTCTCTGTAACAAATCGGTAATATCTTGCAAGTTTTCATCAATGTCATCGTCGTCGAAGTCTGCTTGCAGTTTGAAAATAACCGCTTCGAGATGTTGAAAAATAGTTTCGATTCCTTTTTTGGTGGAAATATCGGATTCAAGAAAGAGCCGCAAATCGTCGGCGATTTGATTCGGCAATTTCCGTCTGAGATTTTCCCGCGACAATTCTTTGTCAATTGCTTTATCGCAGGTCTCGGTAAACGCATCGAAAAACGGTTCCCATTCGGGAAGAGCCGTCAAACGTTTGACAAAATCCGAATCCGCAAACGCTTTGAAATTATCCTGATACGAGATGATTACCGCATTATCACCGGCAACAGCAGCTGTCGCGGCAAAAAAAACGGCGAACAATGCAGTCAACACCCACACAGAAATAAACAATCGTTTGGTCATAATAACTCCTTTTTTTGTAAGGTTGAATTAAATCGTCAACGCAACAACGACAGTATGTTGATGTTTATCATTCGGCGAATGTTACAGACTATTTACTTAAAACTGCACTTTCTTAAAAAAAGTAGTTTAATCTCCTTATTTTTAAGTATTTTTATTTTTTTGGTCTGTTTGCTTTCCGATATAAAGAGTCCCCAAATGATTCCTGTTTTTCACGCAAAA
>JAIRLW010000513.1 GCA_031259095.1 Planctomycetaceae bacterium
ACGGAAACCAAAGAAACAAATTTTCGTATCGACGGTCCCAAATCGTGGCGAAAATCCGTCGAAGACGAATACAACACGTGGAAACAAAATCGTCAACAATCCGGTTTTCCTCGCAAACCGGAAGACAATGTGTTACGGATTTACACGACGCGTCCTGATACGTTATTTGGGGCAACGTATATGGTGATCGCACCGGAACATCCTTTTATCAAACGGCTTACGACCGACGAACAACGAGAATTTGTTGAACAATATTGTTCGCAAGCCGCGTCAAAAAGCGATCTTGACCGAACTGATTTGGCAAAAGAAAAAACCGGAGTTTTTACCGGTTCTTATGCGTTGAATCCGGTCAACAACGAACCGATTCCGATTTGGGTTGCCGATTATGTACTGAGTTCGTATGGAACCGGCGCGATTATGGCAGTTCCGGCACACGACACACGCGATTTTGAATTTGCGAAACAATTTCAGTTACCGATTATTCAGGTTGTCCGGTCTGTGGATAGTACGCTGCATATCGGCGTCGATTTTGAAGCGTTTACGGAGTCGGGGGTTGCGGTGAACAGCGGAATGTACAACGGCGTGATGACGGCGGAATTTAAAGAACGAATAATAAATGATTTAAGTAACAATGGAATCGGACGCAAAGCCGTGAATTACAAACTCCGCGACTGGCTTTTCAGCCGTCAGCATTTTTGGGGTGAACCGTTTCCAATTTTGCACGAAATTGACGCCGATAATAAACGTACCGGAAAAATAATTCCGTTGGAATTGCCGGAATTGCCGTTGGATATTCCGAAGGATTTGAAATTCGATGCGCAACATAATTCGCCGGAACCGCCGCTCGAACAGGCTCCGCCGGATTGGTTGTTTGTTACACGCAACGGAAAAAGATATAAACGCGAAACAAATACGATGCCGCAATGGGCGGGTTCATGTTGGTATTATCTGCGTTTTATTGATCCGAAAAATAACGCCGCAATTGTCGATCCGCAACTCGAAAAGGCGTGGATGCCGGTTGATCTTTATGTCGGCGGTGCGGAACACGCCGTCTTACATTTATTGTACGCGCGGTTTTGGCATAAAGTGTTGTACGATTACGGAATTGTTTCGCAGCCGGAACCGTTTCAAAAACTCGTCAATCAGGGAATGATTCTCGGTGAAACGGAATTTACCGGATTCAAAGATTCCAACGGTAATTGGATTTCCGCAACACAGGTGAATATTGACCGCGACAGTATTGGTACGTTAAAATCCGGCGGTACAAAACTTGAATCCGTAAAACTGGACGCTAAACAAGTTACGAAAAAAGGAGAAAATTTCGTTCTGATAAACGCCGGTAATCAAGACAAATTTCAAAACGAAATTCAAGTAGATAGCCGGGCGAATAAAATGTCGAAAAGCCGGGGCAATGTGGTTAATCCTGACGAAGTGGTGGAAAATTACGGAGCCGATGCGTTAAGGTTGTACGAAATGTTTATGGGACCGTTGGAATCCGTCAAACCTTGGTCGATGGACGGGGTTCACGGAGTTCGCGGTTTTTTGGATCGGGTTTGGAAAATGATTGTTTCTGTTACGTCCGAACAGCCGAAACTTGAACCGGCAATTCAAAATATTCCGCCGACAGAAGAACAAAACCGCGTTTTACATAAAACAATCAAGTCGGTAACGGAAGATATTCGTAACATGTCGTTCAACACGGCGATTGCCCGAATGATGGAATTTACTAATTTTTTCCTGAAAGAACAAGTTCGTCCGAAATCGGCGATGGAACAATTTACATTACTATTATCGCCGTTTGCGCCGCATATTGCGGAGGAATTATGGCAGATTCTGGGACATAATAAAACATTGGCTTATGAACCGTTGCCCCGTTATGATGAATCGGCAATTCGTGAAACAACATTGGAAATTCCGGTGTCTATCAACGGCAAATTACGTTCAAAAATTTTGGTTCCGGCAAACGCCGACGAAAACACCTTAGAACATCGCGCCATTTCCGATGCAAAAATTGCTGAACTGTTGACCGGTAAAACGATAGTCAAAAAAATAATTATTTGCGGTAAAATGATCAACTTTGTTGTAAAATAAATATAACGTTTTACAATTGCATCGTAACAGAAATCAAGGATAGGCGACCGCAGGTAACTGTCCATTTTATAACCGCAGAGGACACAGAGTTCACGAGAGAAAAAATAGAATTGTCCGCAGATTACGCAAATTTACGCAGAAAGTTATAAAAATCAGTTTGCGTCTCTGTGTTCATCTGCATAATCTGCGGACTAAAAAACGGCGTAATTAGCGGACTTTGTTGATAAAAATAGACAGTAACTTTATGAACACTTTGTTTGCGAATAACGTATTCAACTCCTTACCACTATTATTCGAATGATTATTTTCCGAACAATTTTATGTTTTATTTTTCTTTTTTGTTGCAGTTGTTCTCTGTCCGGCAAAACCGGTGAGCGTGAACTCATTGAAGCGTTTGTCAATCTCAAAGAAGTTCCCGAACCGTTCGGTTCGCAACTTTCGGCAATGAAAACCAATTACGATAACGGAAAAATCAAAACGTTATTTGATTTGGGTAACACACTTAAAAAACTACAATATGAATCAAATAGCGAGTTTTTGAAAACCTTATTACAATCAGACCAATCAACTCCCGAAGATTACGCAAAACATCTCAACGGACACGGTTGGAATAGCAATGTGTTCGGATTAATACGGGAAAATATCAATTGGCTGCAACAAAATCAATGAAAAATAGTATTATTCAGCGGAATGTTCGTTAATTTCGTTGCAAATAAGAATCAAGAGGTAATCCACCTTTCGAGTTCCATTGGTAAACAAATTGACGAATATTCCACTGAAATATTACAAATTTTTGTGTCCTTTGTGATCTTTGTGTTAAAAAATCTCATGAGTTGGTCAATTTTAAACACAAGGAACACAACGGTTACATAAAGAACACAAAAAATAAATCGTACAAAAAATACAACAACGAAATTTTAAAGTACAATGAGTATTATATACTCCTCACACTTGAAATTTCAGTTTTCGTTTTCTCATCGGCAACCGCAGCCGGCACAATGGCGGATGAACGCTCTTCAAACGAAACATCATTCACGTACAAAGCAGAACTTGTGAAATTTATAAAATATGTAAGAATAGTGTAAACATTTTTTTCTTATTGTTCACTTCGCGTATTTCACTCAACATGGATCATGCCGAACAAACCCGACAACTTGAAGAACGTCCGGTTGGTTGTCTGCTTTGGGAGTTTTCGATACCGGCAATCGCCGCAACCGTCATTAACGCCTCGCACAGTATTATTAACCGAATTTTTATCGGTCAGACCATCGGCGAAGTTGGTATTGCCGCTGTCACGGTCACCTTGCCCATTATGACTATCATGCTGGCAGTCGGAATGACAATCGGGATTGGGTCAAATACGCTCATCTCCATCCGGCTCGGCGAAAAGAAAAACGAAGAAGCAGAACGAATCGTTGGACAAGCGTTGTTTCTTTTTGGTTTTATGGCGATTGGTTTTATGGTTTTAGGTTTGCTGTTTCTGGAACCATTGCTGCGACTCTTCGGAACCAGTGAACGAGTCATGCCCTACGCCAAAGAATATTTATCCGTTATGGTTTACGGCGCGTTCTTTCACGAAATGTCTTACGGTGTTAACGGATTTTTACGGAGTGAGGGAAAACCGCGTATTGCCATGATGACTACGCTCATTATGGCATTTCTGAATATTTTTTTCGATTGGTTATTCCTTTTTGTTTTCCATACCGGCATTTGGGGCGCGGCATTTGCGACCATTCTTGCTCAAATTTGTTCGACCAGTTGGGTGTTTTGGCATTATATTTCCGGTAACACCTTGCTCCGTTGGCGACTTAAAAATATTCGGTGGGATTCCGAATTATCACGTCAAGTTTTCCTGCTGGGAACGCCGCCGTTTGTGATGCAGTCGATTGCTTGTGTTCTTCAGGCAATTCAAATGCGTCAGATTTTCTTTTACGGTAATCTCTATGGCGCCGCCCATCATATTAAAGATGGCGGTGATTTAGCGGTTGGAGCGTTTGGCATTGTGTTTGTGATTTCAATGGCAGTGTTTTTGCCCATTCTCGGTTTGAATCAGGGAATGCAACCCATTGTCGGGTATAACATCGGAGCAAGACATTTCGACCGCGTCGCCGGAACGTTGCAATTGGCTCTTGGTTCAGTGTTGACGTTCACCCTGATTTGTGCGTTGGGCTTGTTTATCTTTCCCGAAATACTACTTCGCCCTTTTGCCAGTATTGAAGGCGGTTCCGATTTGCTCCAACTCGGTTGCCGTGCCGCAAGAATTTTTGTACTAATGTTACCTGCCGCCGGCGTTGTTGTTGTCACGGCAGGCTATTTTCAATCAAACGGCTCGCCCAAACTCGCTATCGCTCTGACATTGATTCGTCAAGTGGTGTTGTTCGTACCGCTCATTCTTATTCTGCCCCAATATTTCGGTTTGGACGGGATTTGGAGTGCAACACCGGTTTGCGATTTTGGTTCTTTTATTTTTGTCGCCGTCCTGCTCTACCGTGAATTGAAAGCGCTCAAACGGCTTGAACGATAATTTTGTGATTTGGGGCTTAAATCGCAAGCAAATTATCAAAATTCCGCTTGCGAACACTCTCCGCTATTAACTTTTCACTCTCCACTTATCTTTTGTCCCTAACATTTTTTCAGTGAAGGGACATTAGGAACGAATGGGACATTAGGGGAAAAAAAAAAAAATTCCATGATCAACTGCGCTCCTTTGGCAAAAGATCGCCTACCTTCGACTTGACTTTTTTTTATATTATAATAATATTAGTGAAAACTGTTGATGTTTTACCGTTTTTCCCCAAACCCAATTTTTTTGATTACTCCCATGCCCACTTACGAATACCGTTGCGACGCTTGTTCCCATGAATTTGAAGAATTTCAGTATATTAAAGATGAACCGCTTAAAAAATGTCCGAGTTGCGGCAAAAATAAACTTCGCCGCCTCATCAGCGGCGGCGCGGCAATCGTTTTTAAAGGAAGCGGCTTTTATCAAACCGATTACCGAAGCGATTCCTACAAAAAATCGGCACAGTCGGAATCGCCCATAACCACGCCAACAAACTCCAACACGTGTAGTCATTGCCCATCGGCTTCCACCTGTAAAGAATCAACATCGGCATCAGCATCGGCAACAGCATCCGCATCGTCCGAATCAGTGAAACCTCACAATCCCAAATAAACTGTTTATGCCTAAAGTCGCTCTTATTACAGGAGTTACCGGTCAAGACGGCGCGTATCTTGCCCGATTGTTACTAAATAAAGGTTATATCGTTCACGGTTTAAAACGCCGCAGTTCCTCGTTTAATACCGGACGAATTGACCGAATCTATCCCGATTCCAGCGAACCGGCAAGCCGGTTTCGACTTCATTTCGGCGATATGACCGACGCAACAGGGCTGGTTCGTGTCCTTCAGGAAACTCAACCGGACGAAGTGTACAACCTTGCGGCAATGTCTCATGTTCGGGTTTCCTTTGATATGCCGGAATATACCGGAAATGTGGACGCTTTAGGAACGATCCGGTTGCTCGAAGCAATCCGTCTGCTCAATCTGGAACACAAAACTCGGTTCTATCAGGCTTCCACTTCTGAAATGTTCGGCGGTCTTTGTTCGGAGCCGTTGTCGGAAACTTCCCCGTTTCACCCCCGAAGCCCTTACGCGGTCGCCAAACTCTACGCTTATTGGGCAACCATCAACTACCGCGAAGCCTATAACTTTTTTGCATGTAATGGAATTTTGTTTAATCATGAAAGTCCGTTTCGCGGAGAAACCTTCGTAACGCGAAAAATCACCCGATCCGTCAGCCGAATTAAATACGGACTGCAAAAAAAACTCCTGATCGGTAATCTCAACGCCAAACGTGATTGGGGACATGCTGCCGATTATGTTGAGGGAATGTGGATGATGCTCCAGCAGCCGCAACCTGATGATTATGTTCTCGCAACCGGTGAAACCCGAAGTGTCCGCGAATTGATCGAAACTGCGTTTGCCGTAACCGATGTTTCCATCGTATGGAAAGGAAAAGAGGCGGACGAAAAAGGTTACAACGCCCAAACCAATGAATTACTGATCGAAATTGATCCTCGTTACTTTCGGCCGTCGGAAGTTGACGTCCTTTTGGGAGACGCGCGAAAAGCACAAGAAAAACTCGGTTGGTCGCCAAAACATTCGTTCACAGAACTGGTTCAGGATATGATGCAACACGATCTCAATAACGCCCAAAAAGAAGCAACTCAAAAACAATAGGGAACCTCTAAATATACCCTTTTCCAAAAAACAAAACGATTCGATTTTAATCGATTTTAGTCGGCTGAAATCGAAAGAAAAAAAAATATCGATTTCCGTCGAGTTTCCTACCCAATGTTTGATTCGGAATTTATGAAAAAACTTGAATATCTGTCGTTAATTTCACGGCGGATATTTCGCGGTCAGTTGTTGGCGCAAAAGCGGACGCGGCAATTAGGCGGCGGAGTGGAGTTTGCCGATCACCGGAATTATGTTTACGGCGACGATTTGCGTTATCTTGACTGGAATGTCTATGCGCGGCTTGGCAGTAAACTGATTAAACGCTTTGAAGAGGAAGAGGATTTACACGTGTATTTTTTTCTTGATTGTTCAAAAAGTATGTCGGCGGGACGTCCGAACAAGTTTGATTATGCCCGACAGATTACGGCGGCATTATCTTATATTGCGTTGGCGGATCTTGACCGGATTAGTGTGGCGGTGTTTGCCGATCAGATTTACGACATTTTCCCGCTCATTCGCGGTAAACAACACATTTTGAGTTTGCTGCGTTTTTTGGAATCGCTTCAAACGATTGACAAAGCGACCGATATTTTGTCGTCGGTCAATGGTTTTTTGCATCGGAAACAACGTACCGGATTGGCGGTGATTATTAGTGATTTGTTTGATCCGGCTGGTTTTCAAAAGGCGATTGATACGCTCCGATACCGGCATTTTGAACCGAATGTCATTCAAATTTACGATCACTCGGAAGCGTCGCCGAAATTGCTTGGCGATTTGCAACTGCTTGATATGGAAACGGGTTTTTCCCGTAATGTAACCATTAGTGAAAATATTTTACGCCGTTATAAACAGAAGTTTGCCGAATTCCTTGACTCGGTAAAACGATATTGTATTAGTAATGGTTTTAGCTGTACGATTTCGCCTACTGCCGTTCCGTTTGACGAAATGATTCTTCGCATGATGCGTGAAACCGGAAGTGTACGTTAAACAGAGGACGTTTATTTTAATTTTTAATTTCGTAATTCCCAAAACGACAAATGTCATTTTCTTATTTAACCGTTTGTGAATCCGCGGCGCGGTCGGCTGGTGAAATTCTTCGGACGATGTTCGGCAACATTCATGTCCGTCATAAAAAGAATTTATTTGATCTTGTTACGGAGGCGGATGTTGCGGCACAAAAAGTGATTGAACAAACTATTTTCGATCACTTTCCCGAACATCGTTTTCTCGGCGAAGAAACAACCGCCGGACCTTTTACGATTAATAATATGAAAATATCGGAGAAAACGGACAAGTCAGAGGAATCGAAATATTGTTGGATTGTTGATCCATTGGACGGAACGACTAATTATGTTCATGGTTTACCGTTATTCTGTACATCAATTGCGTTGCTTTATGAGGACGAGGTGATTTGTGCTGTGATTTACAATCCCATGTCGGAGGAATTTTATTCATCGGAAAAAGGACGAGGCGCATTTTTGAACGGAAAACCGATTCATGTTAGTTTATGGCAAACATTGGGCGAAGCATTAGTTTCGGTTAGTTTTCCGACGATGACCAAAGCGAATGATCCTGATTTACGAACATTTTTGAAATCGGTTTCGGTTTGTCAGGCGATTCGCCGGACGGGTTCAACGGCGTTAAATTTGGCGTTTGTTGCGGCAGGGCGATTGGATGCGAGTTGGTCATTCCAGTGTCATCCGTGGGATATGGCCGCCGGAACGCTGCTTGTCCGCGAGGCAGGCGGAATTGTAACACAACCAAACGGTTTACCAATTACTTTCGATGATCCGTCGCCGGTTTGCGCCGTCGCCAATCAAACGCTGCACACAGAACTCATAAAATTAATAAATGAGAATCTTTAAAAATTCCTGATTGTTTCACATTTTGGGGAGATCATTGTTTATGCCTAAAAATCAAAAGGCAGGTGATGTTTTGGCGAAAGGTCTCTAACACCAACTACCCCCAATCAATCACCCATGAACCGAAAGCCCTGAAAGGGCGATATAGTAGTTGATAGTTGAAAGTGGATAGTGGATAGTGGATAGTGGATAGTGGATAGTAAAAATTCCGCTTGCGTAACTCTCCACTTTCCACTCTCCACTATTCCGTTGCCCTTTCAGGGCGTCGGGTTGGGAGGA
>JAIRLW010000568.1 GCA_031259095.1 Planctomycetaceae bacterium
CCGTACAAAATCATTGGTGTTGCCAAACCGCGCGGAGCGACTGCAGGAATCGGCGGTTCTTTTGCCGGTCAGGATTTTACCAACGACGTTTATATTCCCATCTCAACACTCTGGAACCGGATGCGCGATCTGGTCATGATACGGAAAAGCGGCAACTTTGAAGGAGAACTCGTCGAACTTTCTCAAATGACTCTTCAAGTTGCCAACCGAAAAGATGTTAAAGAAACGGCGGAAATTGTTAAAGCAACACTGGAACGAACTCATCACGGTAAAGAAGATTTTGCGGTCGTTGTTCCATTGGAGTTACTCGAACAAGCCGAAACCACGCGAATTATGTTCAATATTTTTATGGGATTGATTGCCGCTATTTCACTTCTTGTCGGCGGAATCGGAATTATGAACATTATGCTGGCAACTGTTACAGAAAGAACGCGGGAAATTGGTATCCGCCGCGCGTTGGGAGCAAAACGAGGAGATATTATTCGTCAGTTTCTGGTGGAAACAATTGTTCTTTCCGTTGTCGGCGGCGCCGTCGGAGTTCTGGTCGGTTTGTCATGCAAACCCGTTACCATTTTCGCCATGAGCGTTATCAAAAATCAGATGCCGGAAATGATTCAAGCGTTACCGCCGATTGTGCAGGATATTCGACCAATTATCGTTCCGCTCTCAATACCGCTGGCGTTTATCATTTCAGTGATTATTGGTGTTGTGTTCGGTCTTTATCCGGCTTATCGTGCAGCGGCAATGGATCCCATCGAAGCGTTGAGACATGAATAATTTAGTGGAACATTAGGACAAGGATACAAAGAACATTAAAGACGGACATTACGGATTTTATTTAATGATTCGTTATCGGCTGAAACATTAAAGCCGTCCGACGAATGATTCACCGGACGGCTTTATTTTGTTGCCGGTTATTCAACAGGTTTCTTCTTGTTTTTTTGAATCGCAAATTCTGTCACTTCTTGAGCAAGATGTGCCGGAACCCGAATTAACTTTGTTGGACAACCATATTTACCGCTCCCTTTCGGGCGACCGGAACCCGGACTGCGAGTTGTTTTTTTCGCAGACTTCTTCACAGTCTTTTTAACGGTTTTTGAGACAGATTTCTTCACTGATTTTTTGGGCATTGAAAACCTCCTTGAAAATCAAAAATGGAAACTGAAATTGAAAATAAACTTACAACATTATGACAAATTCACAATATCTGTCAAGACCACTTAGTAAGATATCAAAAAAATTTTTATTTTTGAGCAAAATAATACAAAAGATTACGATATGGTGAAGGATTGACTTTTAAACTGATACTACTTATACTGCATACTGTTAAAAATTATTTGGCTCAAAAGAATTATTAGTCTCATTAGTCCCCATCGTTTCTCATGTCCTTAAAACGTTCACTGTAAGGAATGAGCCAATCGTCCGTTAATTCATCTTTCAATTCAGAACTTAAAAAACTTTACGATTAATACGATTAAAATGAAATCATTTATCAAACACACAGGTTTAGTTGTTCCGATGGATCGTAACGACGTTGATACCGACCAGATTATTCCAAAGCAATTTTTGAAGCGAATTGAACGTACCGGTTTCGGGATATTTGCGTTTTACGATTGGCGTTACCAAGACGCAACACTAACGCCGAATCCTGATTTTGAACTGAATAAACCAGAATATCAGGGTGCAACTATTTTATTAACGCGAAAGAATTTTGGTTGCGGTTCCAGTCGGGAACATGCGCCTTGGGCTCTCGACGATTTTGGTTTTCGGGTTATTTTGGCGTCGGGATTCGCGGATATTTTTTATAATAATTGTTTTAAAAACGGATTACTTCCGATTTGCCTTTCTGAAGAGGTGATCGACGAATTATTCAGACGTGAGGCGGCGAATCGTCCGTTTAATCTGACGGTTGATCTTGAACGCGGTGTAATTTCGGATGAAAAAGAAAATTGGACAATTCCGTTCGAAATCGACGCATCACGTAAATATCGTTTGATTCAGGGGCTTGACGACATTGGTCTGACGCTTCAAAACGAAATTAAAATCACCGAGTACGAAAAATCACACGGAATGATTTAATGAATTTTTGGTTTCGCTTACCGATTTGGACACGGCTTGGAATTATCGCAACGATATTGTTGATTGTTGCCGTCATTTCGTTTGCGCTTTGGACGAATGATCCGGCACATCACCGACCAATGGCTTCTATTATCCGGTTTGCGCCGATTTTGTTTCTATTTTGGCTGGCGTGGTCGGATTTGCGGCGGGTTCCTTTTTGGGTGTGGTTGTTGATGCCGGTTATTTTGATTATTTGTGCGTTAAGACCGATGTTTTGGTTTTTTGTCATTCCTGCCGCGGTTTTTGCCTTATTTGTTATGCCGAAAAAGAAAAAGAAATAGACTTGAAAGGTAACGGTCTATTTTTATGAACCACCGAACACATGGACAAAATAATCCGCAGATTACGCTGATTTTCGCAGATTATTTTGAGGGATTTTCTAATACTGATTTTTAACTACGAAATACACGAAGGGACACGAAAATGATATTTTGGTAATATAATCAGTGGAATCTTTGTCCCTCCATCTTTTCCTCATTTTCAGCGTCATTTTGCGTATTCTGCATTAAATTTAAACACAGAATACGCAGAATATCGCAAAACACGCAGAAGAAAGGGAAAAACAAATGAATTGGTACTAACGTTTAATGTTAAAAAAATCCACTGATATATTACGATATTTTCATTTTTTACTTTTTAAAACCTTTCGTGAATATTCGTGTTTTTCGCGGTGAACATAAAAACAATTTGCGAAAATCAGCGTCATCTGCGGACTTCAATGGAATTTCGAATACTGATTTTTAACTATGAAATACACGAAGAGACACGAAAATAATGTAATTGTCTATTTTAATTTTTAGCGATATACTCCTCACACTTGAAATTTCTGTTTTCGTTTTAAAAATATATTTACTAAAGTCGCCCCAACGGGGCAACCGGCATTAGCGTAGGGCAACGCCCTACGTAACAAATATAAACCCTGATAAGCCCTGTAAGGGCGGCAGCAATGGAATGGTATCATGCGGCGTTCAGGCTTACGCCCTTTCAGGGCTTTATTTTCAAGGGGAAAACCAATCGTAGGGCGTTGCCCTACGCTAATGCTG
>JAIRLW010000609.1 GCA_031259095.1 Planctomycetaceae bacterium
GCTTTGCAAGTGAGTGATCGGCTTGGCGGTCATTTTGTGTCTGGTCATATTGACGGTCTGGCGGAACTTGTTCAAATCGACGATCACGGCGATTGGCAAGACTATTATTTTTCCGTACCCAAAGAGTTATCGGTTCAAATGGCGTCGAAGGGTTCAGTTGCTGTTGACGGAGTTTCGTTGACATTGGTACGTTGTGACCATGAACTATTTAGTGTTGCGTTGATTCCGTTCACGCTCAAAGTAACCACGCTCGGCAGTAGGAAAATCGGCGACAAAGTCAATATCGAAACAGATATTTTAGCAAAATATGTTCAACGCCTTTGGGAAGCCAAAGAATGGTAAATTATATTGTCATAATAACGATGACAGATATTCATAAAGTATTTTCCCCAAATTATTTAATTTGCCCATATTGCCAAGTATTTTACATAAAATCTAATTTATCCCCCCTTTTGACAAGATATTATTTTCCAATAGAATATAATATTTATCATTAGGCATTAAGGGAACGTTGGTAATATTTCAGCCGAATTTACGTTTTTTGACATAAACTCTTATTTTATAGTTAGTTAAGAATAAATGTCATTTTAAGGTCTGATTCGTTAAATTCGATGTAAATTGCTTTGAATAAAACACTTACAATGAATAATCGAAATTTCTGCTGAAATAAAATTACAAACGTTTCTTATTTTTTGAACTATGCGTTTTCTCCCGTTATTATTTGTTTTGACGGTTCTTGTTTCGGGGTCGAATTTTGCGCAAAACCGTTTGTTATCGCGGGATAAATCCCGCCGTTAAGTCTTTTTATGAAATTAACCACAGAATGAACCGAAAACCGTATATGGAATGGATGTCATGTTTTTCGCAAGATTGCAAAAATGTTATTAAATAATTACTTTTTTTATTCTTTATAGGCTACTGAGATTGTTTTGTTAAAAAAAACAAGATTGAAAATTAAGGTGATTGGGAAAAATTCAAATTAGGATTTAATGGACTTTAACGCCGGAATTATCGATCAATGGGTCAACGGAATTGTTAAGGGACAAGAGAATATTGTTGGATTCTCTTGTCCCCGGCGATGATGTTACGAGAAAGAAGTCTGCCGCGTTTGTTTTGCTTTGTATCGCAACATTGTACGATATTTCCTACGTAGAAGTTGCCGAGTATTTTACTGACGGAGGCGATGACGCCGGAATTGATGGTATTCGTATTGGAGAAATTGCCGACGACGAATTTGTCGTAACTTTTTTTTTTTTTTCAGATAAAATATAAAAAATTTAAAAGGGAATAATCAATTTCCTGAATCAGAAATCAAAAAAGCAATTGCAACCGTATCTTATCTGCTTGATCCCCAAAAGCCCAATGATTTTCTCGATGACCGGCTTCGTCCTAAAATAGAAGAGATTCGGTCATTGATCAATGATGGTTTTATTCCCTACGTTCATTTTTTTCTGTGCAATAACGGTCAGAAATGGTCGGGAACTGCCCAGAAAAAAAATCGATCAATCAAGATTTAGTAACAGAATTGAATGGCGGCGTCTTAATCATGATAAACTGCGTTTTATATTCGACTCCGAAGGAATCGAATATAAAAGGAATATTTTGGGGCTATAAATAGATGCCCCCGAAGGGGTCAAAATCACGGGGCAAACTTTATTGTTAATTGAGATTGCTCCCCAAAATCCGAAATAATCAGAAATTTTATTTTAAAACACTGTAACAATCCGGCGGTTTATAATTGTAATTGCCGCTGATATTTTGAAACTTTACTAATTTTTCAATAAACGTAACAAAGGAGTTTTGTTGTGAGCAACGAATTTACTTATGATCGGATTAACGATTACGCCGCCGTTAAAATCAGTTTGGCAAAACCGAATGATATTCGGGGTTGGTCTTACGGCGAAGTGAAAAAACCGGAAACAATTAACTATCGGACTTACCGTCCTGAACGTGATGGTTTGTTTTGCGAGAAGATTTTTGGTCCCGAAAAAGATTGGGAATGCGCTTGCGGAAAATATCGCGGCATGAAATATAAAGGGATGACTTGTGACCGTTGCGGCGTGAAAATCACTCATTCCCGCGTCCGGCGCAAACGCATGGGACATGTCGATCTTGCCGCGCCGGTGGTTCATATTTGGTTTTTCAAAGCGGCGTCCAGCCGACTCGCAACACTTCTTTCAATGAAAGCAAGTAGTCTTGAAAAAGTAATTTATTTTCAGGATTATGTGGTTATTGATCCGGGAAATACTGTAACTAAAGTCTATGAACTTCTCAATGAAGAAGAATACCGGAAAGCCCGCGAAGATGATACGTCCGGTAAATTTCAAGCCGAAATGGGCGCCGAAGCCATTCGGAAACTCCTTCAGCAACTCGATCTTGTAACGTTATCCGAAAAACTCCGCGCCGAACTTACTGAAACAAAATCGAAGCAACGGAAAAAAGACCTTATCAATCGGCTGAAACTGGTGGAGTCGCTTCGGGACAGCGATAACAAACCGGAATGGATGGTACTCGACGCGATTCCCGTTATTCCGCCGGATTTGCGACCGCTTGTGTTACTCGAATCAGGAACTTTTGCAACCAGCGACTTGAACGATTTATATCGGCGAATTATTAACCGGAATACTCGTCTCAAAAAATTAGTCGATCTGAATGCGCCCGATGTGATTATCCGAAACGAAAAACGAATGCTCCAGCAATCGGTTGATGCATTGTTTGATAATGGTCGTTGTAAACGTCCCGTGTTGGGATCAAGTAATCGTCCGCTTAAATCGTTGACGGACATGATTAAAGGAAAGCAAGGTCGGTTCCGCGAAAATTTGCTCGGTAAACGGGTTGACTATTCGGCGCGAAGCGTGATTGTTGTCGGACCGCATCTTCGGTTACATCAATGCGGTTTGCCTAAAAAAATCGCGTTGGAACTTTTTCAACCGTTCATTATTCGCCGGCTCAAAGAACTGCAACATGCCGATACGATTAAAAGTGCAAAAAAAATGTTGGAACGGAAAGATGAAGAAGTTTGGGATATTCTTGAAGAGGTTATTCAGAATCATCCCATCTTGTTAAACCGCGCTCCCACGCTTCACCGAATGGGAATTCAGGCTTTTGAACCGACGCTCGTTGAAGGAAACGCAATTAAGTTACACCCATTGGTTTGTCGCGGATTCAATGCGGATTTCGATGGCGATCAAATGGCGGTTCACCTTCCGTTGTCGTTGGAAGCGCAAGTGGAAGCGCATACCTTAATGCTTTCAACAAACAATATTTTCAGTCCGGCAAACGGTTCGCCAATTATTTCGCCGTCGCAAGATGTGGTGATGGGATGTTATTACATCACCATGTCGCGTCCGAAGATGAAAGGTGAAGGAATGATTTTTTCAAGCCGTGAAGAAGTGTTGCTCGCTTATGCACATAAAGTGGTCGATCTGCACGCTTTGATTAAAGTCCGAATGCCCAAAAATCGTTGGCTCAAAACCGACCGGAATGTTCGTGAAGGGAAAATTTTTGAAACAACTCCGGGACGAATTATCTTTAACAATATTCTTGCCGAAGGAATGCCTTATTACAATGAACCGCTTAAATCTGCCGGTTTGCAAACAGTCATTAGCGATTGTCACGAATATATTGGTCGCCGCGGAACGATTGATTTGCTCGACAATTTAATGCGGCTTGGTTTTGAAGAAAGTACCAAAAGCGGATTATCGTTCGCAACCGACGATCTGATTACGCCGAAAGAAAAAATCAAGATTATCGAAGATGCGGAAAAGAAAATTGCGAAACTGCATCAACATTACGAACGCGGTATTATCGCCGACGCTGAACGTTACAATCAGGTTTTGGACATTTGGACTCACGCGCGTGAAGAAATCACCGCTCAGATGATGAAAGAACTTGAAAGCGATACACGTCAGCAACGGGGATGGAATTGGTACGTTAATCCGATTCATCTTATGGCGACTTCCGGCGCGCGAGGCGGTACGGAACAAATTCGACAATTAGCCGGTATGCGCGGTTTGATGGCAAAACCAAACGGCAAAATTATTGAAACGCCGATTAAAGCGAATTTCCGCGAAGGATTAACCGTTCTTGAATATTTCAGTTCAACGCACGGCGCGCGAAAAGGATTGGCGGATACCGCGCTCAAAACGGCGGACTCCGGTTATTTGACACGAAAATTAGCGGATGTTGCGCAAAATGTGGTGATTACGCGGGATGATTGCGGAACAACGCAAGGAATTACCAAAGGGGTGATTTATCGCGGCGAAAAAGTCGAAGTTAGTTTGGCGGATTCTATTCGGGGACGTGTTTCCCGTGCAAATATTGTCAACCCGATTACGGATGAGGAAATCGTTAAGGAAAACGGTTTGATCACTTCGGAAATTGCACGAAAAATCGAAGAACTCGGTCTGGAAAAAATTCAGATTCGCAGCCCGATGACTTGTGAAGCGGAACTCGGTATTTGTGCAAAATGTTACGGAATGGACTTGTCCACTTCGCGTTTTGTCGAAGAAGGTCTGGCGGTTGGAATTATCGCAGCGCAAAGTATCGGCGAACCGGGAACGCAACTCACCATGCGAACATTCCACATCGGCGGTGTTGCCGCAAGCGGTATTGAAGAAAGTGAAATTAAATCAAAATATCCCGGAACGGTTAAATTTGTCCAACTGGAAGTGATTAAAAATCAAGCCGGTCAACGAACCTCGCTTTCCCGTAACGGGGCGGTGGCGGTTCTTGATCCGAAAGGTCGTGAACGCGAAAAGTACAATATTCCGATTGGCGCAACGATTTATGTTGACGAAAATGATAAGATTGATGTTGGTCAGAGTATTTGTAGTTGGGATCAACATAGTGTTCCGATTTTAGCAAAAGTGTCCGGTTATGTTCATTATGAAGACCTTATCGAAGGCGAAACAATTCGTTACGAACAGGACCCGCATACCGGCACGCAAATTCGTACGGTTATGGAATCCAAAGGCGACCGGCATCCTCAAATTGATTTGAAAAACGAAAGCGGCGCCGAAACGCTTGACTTCTATTATCTGCCCGGTAAAACATTGATTAATGTTGAAAACGGCGAAAAGGTTACTCAGGGACAACTGATTGCCAAAACTCCTCGCGCCGGTCGTAAAACGGAAGATATTACGAGCGGTTTGCCGCGTGTTACGGAAATATTTGAAGCGCGTAAACCGAAGGACCCTGCGGTGATTGCTGAAATTGACGGTGTTGTGGAACTTGGAGAAAAACGTCACGGAAAACGGACGATTGTTATCAAAGACGAGGAAACCGGAGCCGCCCGTGTTCATGATATTTCGCACGGAAAACACATGAGAGTTCACGCCGGTGATTACGTAAAAGCGGGCGATGCGATTACGGATGGTCCTCTTGTGCCGCATGATATTCTCCGTATTTCCGGCGAGGAAGAAGTTCAGGAATATCTTGTTCGTGAAATTCAAAACGTGTACCGAAGTCAACGGGTTAAGATCAACGACAAACACATTGAGATAATTGTTTCTCAAATGCTCCGTAAGGTTCGTATTGAATCGGCGGGTGATACAAAATTGCTTGAGGGGATTCAGATTGACAAGTTTCAGTTCAAAAAAGCGAATCGTGAAATTGCCGGATGCGTCAAGATCAAAGACCCCGGCGATACGCAACTGGATATTGGAACGATTATCCAAAAAGATATTTTTGAACAGATTAACGCGGAAGTGATTGCGGAAGGCGGTAATCCTGCGGAGGCAAAGAAAACCGAACTTGCGCAAGCGTCAACGCAACTTCTTGGAATTACGAAGGCGGCGGTTCAGAGTTCCAGTTTTATTTCGGCGGCAAGTTTTCAGGAAACAACAAAGGTGTTAACCGAAGCGGCGTTGGCGAGTAAGACGGACAATCTGATTGGTCTTAAAGAAAACGTTATTCTTGGACATCTTGTTCCTGCGGGAACCGGATTTCGAATTTATCAGAATGCGGAATGGCGTTTACGTGCCGGAATTGAGGAAATGGTAAAGCAGCAACCTGTTTCCGAAACAAAATTCACCTTATTGGAAGACATTCCCGATCATTCGTCAACAGAAGGGGCAGAAACAACAATTGATTTTAATACGCCGTTCATCAACGATGTCTCATCCGATTACGATGACAACGACGCCTTCGACGACGACATCACAGGTTACGAAAATAATTGAAGTATTTTCGTAACCAATCAGTTATCCGATTGGAATTTAGTAAATTTAATATTTACGCCAATAATTAAAAGGAGGGCGACCTTTCGCTGAAAGGTCGCGCCGGTTGATGTTTACCCGATACCAACAAGTAATGCCTCTCCGATCATGTGTCAATTTAATAGCAGAACATTTATTATTGAAACGAAATGAAGAGAGTGTTAATACCTTTATTTTTGTTTATTACCTTCTTTTTTTATTTTATACCGCAGGCACGTTAAAAAATAGATATTGACAAGATTTGACGGCTATTTTATACTGATGATCACGAAGTCGACTTATGAATGCCTATCACTTATCATCCGTCGAAACAACCGGAATGGGTAACTCCCACTTTTCGTATTGTGGCTGCGAAGCCGAACTCTAATTTGTTAGCAAACGATCACCCCCCTGCGTTGCCCGTAAAACGTTGAAGGGTAATACTGATCCTCAAATACGCGAGGCGATGACTAAAAAATTAAAAGAGTTGGAGCCGCAATTAAGACAGCAAGAGTGGGAC
>JAIRLW010000612.1 GCA_031259095.1 Planctomycetaceae bacterium
GGTTCTTATTTACACTGCTCTTTGTTTGTTCTATCTTCTTGCCAATCAATTCTTTACGGCGTTTCTTCGCTCTAACTCGTTGTTCTATTTTCTGTTTCTGCGTCCCGCGTTTTCGTGGAAAAAATACTCCAGCCACAGGGACATTTTCGGCTTTTTTGTGTTTAATTTGACCAATTTTACTTAACCATTTTTTGAAAGGAAACCAAATGAAATTTATAAAAGATTTTTTTACTAAAAAACCTGAGTCAGTTGCTTGTTCATCTTGCAAAACGGAAAAAACAGAGGATCAAGGCAATACTTCGCCTACTCACTCCAATTCCAACCAGTCTGAACCAACCGTAAACTCGCCAAACTCAACAACGAACAACCAACCGGAAGAAATTAATACTCCATCTGAATCAGACGCCCAATTGTCCGAAGAAACACCTGAAACAGAACCGGTTACAGAGGAAACTACGGTACAGGAGTCTGATGAGGAGTTGCCGAAAACAGAGGAACCAATTCCTATTGTTTCAGAAAAACTGGAAAAAGATGATGTTATGTCTGAAATGTATGTTCTTCTCCGGCAACTTGCAAAGGATTTTGAAGTAAAGCTCAAATACGACTCAACAAAGCAGGCACAAATTGACAAACTTTACAATGAAAACCAATCATTTAAAGAGGGATTGATCAAAAAATTTCAACATTCACTGATTTTGGCGGTGATTGAACAGATTGACGAAGCAGCCAAACAAATTATTCATTTTGGCAATGCCGCATTTTCTGAAGAAAACTACCGTAAACTTCTTAATTCTTATCAGGAGGTTGCAGATGATTTTCGGGATGTTTTGCTTGAAAAATTCGACGTCGTCAATTACCGCAGCGAACCGGATTCCCAGTTCGATCCCAAGCGGCAACGATCTCTCAAAACCTGTCCGGTCAATGACCAGAGCAAACACAAATTGATTAAACAATCGTTACGCCCCGGTTATGCGGCTGAAGACGGATTTGTTTTACGGCCGGAGATGGTCGAAGTTTATGTATTTGATTCTCAGCAATCAGTTACATAATTTTATTTTCCTATGTTTCGTTTCTCTTAACTATTTTTCAAAAGAAAGGCTTATTGTTATGTCAACAATTCCTAAACGAGTTTATGGTATTGATCTTGGTACCACGTATTCTGCGATTGCGTTCATCAACGAACACGGTAAGGCGGAAATTATCACCAACTCCGACAATGAACGGGTAACTCCATCCGTTGTGTTTTTCGAGTCTGAAGAAAACATTGTTGTCGGTAAAATTGCAAAGGAATCGGCGAAAACCGATCCGAGCCGTGTTGCCGATTTTGTGAAACGCCAAATGAGCGATAAGGAATGGGCATTTCCTGTTGATGATAAATCGTACAAACCGGAGGAAATTTCGTCGTTCATTTTGAGGCGTCTTGCCAGTGATGCGAAAAAGACCGGCGATCACGAAGTGCAAGATGTTATCATTACTTGTCCTGCTTATTTCGGTGATCTGGAACGCGAACGAACCAGACAGGCTGGAAAATTGGCGGGATTTAATGTTATTGAAATTCTTGATGAACCGGTTGCCGCCGCCATCAACTATGGTCTCAATGACGACGCCAAAGGAAAAAACGTTATCGTTTACGATTTAGGCGGCGGAACGTTTGATGTTACAGTTGTCAGTATCGGAGATGATCCGGACAAGAACGAAATCAAAATTGTTTGTACGGAAGGAAATCACCAACTTGGCGGTAAAGATTGGGATGACCAGATTGTCAAACATTTTGTTGCTGAATTTCAAAGTCAAACCGGAAGCGGTACCAATCTTCTTGAAGATCAGGAAATGGCTTACGATTTGCGTTTCAATGCCGAAACCGATAAAAAAATGCTTTCAAACAAAGCGAAAATTACACGTAAAGTTTCGTTTGAAGGTGAAAAGGCGGTGGTTGAATTACTGCGTGAAAAATTCGATGAGATGACCGCTCACCTTTTAGATCAAACATTTGCATTGACCGATAAGGTTCTCGAAGAAGCGAAAACACGCGGAGTAACAAAAATTCATGCGTTCCTGCTTGTCGGCGGTTCAACACGAATGCCGCAGATCAAGGAAGAAATTACGAAACGGTATGGAGGAATACTTGGTGTTACGCCGGTTGAGTTTGACGTGGATGAAGCGGTTGCCAAAGGCGCCGCCAAAGCGGGAGAAATCCATGTTCTCCAACAAGCGGTTGAGGATATCATCGAGACTGGAGCGACCCAAGAACAAGCGTTACAAGAACTATCAGATAAAACCGGAAAAACAGGGGAAGACATTCTCATTGCTGTTAAAACGAAAATCAAAAAAGTGGCGACGAAAAGTTACGGTATTCGGGCGTTGAAAGGCGGACAACCAATTATCCGCAACCTGATTATCAAACAGACTCCGGTTCCAACGAAAGGAAGTCAAATATTCGGCACGGCAGGACCCAATGCTGATGAAATTGATCTTGTTGTTTTTTCAAACAACGAATCAGAGCCGGATGCGTTACCTGATGTGAGTGAAGAGGTAGGAAATGCCGTATTTCCGCTTGATGGTAATCTTCCAGCCAAAGCCCCGATTGAGATTACTTTTGAGTTAGACGATCAGGGAAGTTTGACGTTGGTTGGTTTGGACAAAACGCACGGAAAAACGATTACCGCCAACTTCAAAGCAGAGGGCGTGATGAGTGAAGAGGAATTGAACGTTGCGATTGAAAAACAGCGTGATCTTGTTATTGACTAAAACTCTTTGATAGGATGAGGTTGGGAAGGGATGGAGAATATTCTCCATCCCGTTACGAATAAACTCTAATTTTATTTCAGATAATAACAATGAAAAAAATTTTATTATTTGTACTATTTTCTGTTCTATTTTCCGGTTGTTCGCAACAAGCAGTCAATACGGACAATAATGTTACAGAACCAATACCGGTTGTTGTTCCGACCAAAAAGGATGATTCAACGGCATGTGCGTATTGGAAATGTTCGCAAGAGAAAAAATTGTACATGCAGAAGTATGTCAAACAGGAAGGCGGGAACTATCGGCCTGCCGGAACTTACAAACTCGACAAAGGTGTTGGAGCGTTCCCGCTCGAAGACCTGGACAAATACGGCAGTGACGGAAACGCTGTTGATATAAGTGTCGGA
>JAIRLW010000623.1 GCA_031259095.1 Planctomycetaceae bacterium
GACATAATTGAGGATATACTGAAATTTCAAATATTAAACGTGATTTGTGCGTTTACAACAGACTTAGTTTTCACGTTTTCAAAGTCTATTATTAACGTCCCTTTCGAGGCTAATGTGAAAAACAAAAAATCCGCTGAAAGATTACGATTTTCCCTAAATAAAAAACGTCGATTGATAACGGATTTTATGCCGATACAAGGAATTAAAGGATTTATTTACCAAAAAAATTGATCAAAAACACTAAAAAATATCGCAGTGTTGGAGCAAAAAACTCTATCAGTCACTTTCAGAAAATTCCATGAGTCAAAATCAAATTGCGGTTGGAATCATTGTTGAGAACGGTTTTGAAGGATTGAAAGAAACACTTCAAAATGCCGGTTTGCTTTCGGATTTGGTCTTCGTTCTTAGTACGGAATCTGTCGCGGATATTGCCGAGCAACCCAATGTAATCTATCACCAATCGGAAAATAGTAATGACGAAGCGGCTTTGCGTAATAAGTTAATTGAACTTGCGGAATCACAAAATGCCGCCAATTGGTTGTTGCTCATGAATGTCGGAGAACATTTTGACGAAACAACATTGGAAGAATTCCGGCAATTCATCACAACAGAAATTGAACGTAATTCCTTATATGTGATGGTGTTGCATCGGCTTCACCGTCAGGATGGAATTCGTCATGATCTGGATGAGGAAACCATTGAACCGCGTCTGATTCCACTCCGAAAAGGATTGCGATTTCAAGGACAGGTTCGTGCGTCGCTCCTTTGGTCGGCTGCCAACCTGATGATTCGGCTAAACGCCGCACCGGGACGTTTTATCCTGCCCTCACGACAACGCGATGCTGTCCGGCAAAAACAACAGGCAATCCGAAATCTACAAATTCTGGAACAGTTGGAAAAACAAGGAAAAGCCATTGCTAACGAAGCCTTGCTGGTTCGTGCCGAATCGCAATCAACATTGGGCGATTATATACACGCTCGACGTGATTATTTTCGTCTGATCGAAGAAACAAACCGAACAGAGATTCGATTATCGGCTTATTACGGTCTTTGGGAAACTTTGACGTTTTTACCGGTTTCCGAACAGGAAATGACGAAAATTTTGCTGGCGGGACTTGACCGTTTTCCAGTTGATATGCAACTTTTAACGTTTATGGGTTCGCATCTCCAACGACAAGGAAAACTCGATCTGGCGGCACGAACTTTTGAAACCGCGATTCGTTATGGACAAACGACACTCGATATTTGGCATCGTTTGCGGATTCGTGAAATGGCAATAACAAGCCTTGCTCTGATTCACCGTTTACGCGGAAAAGGACGTGAAGCGATTCAGGTTCTCGAATCCAATCTGGAACTAATCGCTGACCGTACCGAATTTAACCGACATTTACTCGATTTGTACATTGCAGAATTGCAAGAGTCGAAAGGACATGAGTTTGCATCAACAATCTGGGGCGGAAACGATCTCGATCAAATACGGGATGTCATCACAGGAGCTTGTCAGGGATCAGCCGGAAATTGGGGAAAAGCGGTATTGCCTTTGGAATTAGCCTATTTGAACGGTTGCCGTGATATTCTGTGTTTGCGTTGGTATTCACTGGCATTGCTTTCGTTGACCCGATTCAATGAAGCCAAAATTATTTTGGAGGAATGGAATCACCTTGAACCGGAAAATAAAGAAACTCAAGCGTTTCTGAGTGCGGCTCGACAACCGGAACGTTTCGGCGAAATTGTCCGGCAGTTCCACGACAGCCAAATCAAAATGCTAGGTATTTCAAAACCGGAAATTTTAGGAAGACAATTTACCAAAAATGCCCAAAATATCCGAAAACCTAACAAAATGATTGAAATCGCAATACGTGAAATGATTTCTTCGTCCGGTTCTCCGAGCAGTAAAAAAATCATGACTGCCGCTTTCAAAAAAAAGGAAACGCCGGAAAATAATTCTGAACAACCGGAAAAAGTCAGTTCACACTAAAAAAGATGGCCATAGGTGTTGCCTGCCGTTTGATGATCCGATTTCCTGCCGTTCACAGGGTAGGCGATCCTTTCGCCGAAACATCGCGCCGGTTTTAGTTTACGGTAATTATTTTTTTACTTTGGTCTGACTTTTTTTGAGCGATTATCCGAAATGATAATTTGTCACCGGAAATCGTTCTTCAAACTCGATTGGTTCATTGGGGAATCTCTAAAAATATCGTTTGCCAAAAGATTTTTAATTCTTTTGATTATTTGATTATTTGATTATTTGATTATTTGATTAATTGTCCCATTAGTCCCTATCGTCCCTTAACAATTTTAGAGTCCCAACGGACATTAAAGACAAAGGAGACAAATGGTTTTGTAAATTGTAAATTAAATTTGTGTTTAGGGAAAAGTATTTTTAGAGGTTCTCAATTAAATATTGACTGAAATGGACTGAAATAATTTTTGATCACCTCTTGACTTCCTGACAACATTGTATTACGATTTTTCCCGTCTTATAAAGTAGATGACCTAGTTAGGGTCAACAATGATCCGTATTTTTTCACCTTTCAACACTCTATTATTATCATGACTAACATTTCACGCCGTTCAATTCTTAAAACGTTGGCAGTTGGCGGAGCAGTGGCGAGTGCGTTGCCTGCGGTGTTGCCGACAACTCTTTCCGCTCAAAATCCCGAAAATATTAAAGCGGAACAGGTCGAAGCCTTAACCGTGCAAAACGGAACACGGCAATCCGTCTGTAAATGGTGTTACTCGAAATTTCCAATGGAGGAATTTTGTAAAATCGCTAAGAAAATCGGTTTAGTTGGAATTGATCTGGTTGGACCGAATGATTGGGATTTACTGCTCAAATACGATTTAATCGTAACAATGGGAAATGGTCCCGGAATGGGGATTCCTAAAGGATTCAACCGGTTGGAACATCATGACAAACTGATTGAAAGTTACGAAGCGGTCATTCCGATTGCGGCGGAGAAAAAAGTTCCGAATTTAATTTGTTTTTCCGGTAATCGTGAAGGAATCAGCGATGAAGAAGGACTTGCCAATTGTGTTACCGGTCTTAAACGGTTAATGCCGGCTGCTGAAAAATACGGCGTAACCATGGTCATGGAACTTCTCAACAGTAAAAATCACAAAGATTATCAAGCCGATCACACTCCTTGGGGCGGTGAATTGGCTCGCAAAGTCGGCAGTGAACGGTTCAAACTTTTGTACGATATTTTTCACATGCAGCGAATGGAAGGCGATGTGATTCAAATGATTCGCGATTACAAAGATGTAATCGGACATTATCATACCGCCGGCAATCCGGGACGTAACGATATTGACGACTCGCAGGAACTCTATTATCCGGCAATTATCAAAGCAATTAAAGCAACCGGTTTTAAGGGTTTTATCGCTCACGAATTTCTACCGAAAAAAGGGATCGAATCGCTCCGTAACGGAATTAAAATTTGCGACGTTTAGTCCGTTAAAACAAAATCAGTGATTATTCAGCGGGGTATCTCTAAAAATTGGTTTTTAATCACCCAATTATTTAGAATTATTGGTCCCAATTTGTCTCTAAAGTCCCTTTTATCCCTAAAATTGAGGCGAAGGGACGATAGGGACAAAGGTAAACTGTCTATTTTATTAACCACAGAGTTCACAGAGAGGATTTTTAAATTGGAATCCCAAACAATTGGAATTAAAATATTAGTAATATTTCATCCGCATTTACCATGACCGTATCGCCATCGTTTCACGCAACCTTATTTTCTTATGTTTACCACGAAACCCGCGAATGTTCACGAAAAAATGAGAACCATCATTTTCGTGTCTCTTCGTGCTT
>JAIRLW010000631.1 GCA_031259095.1 Planctomycetaceae bacterium
AAAAAGGATTCCGTGTTTCGGCGTTGTCCTTTTGAATCCAACGCGCCGTACCAAGTACCGGCGACATCGGACATTGGAAAATTTTCGCCTGACGTTCCGTTTTCGGCTGCGTTCTCACAATATCCGCAACAGCATTGCTGAAAGGTTCAAACGGACGACGCGCCTCTTTCAAATTTGTACCGGAAACAAGTTTCTCCGCAAACGGCGTCAAAATTTTGTGAACAGTATCTGTTGTTTGATGAACCGCTTCCAACACTGTCGGCAAATGTTTTTGATAATCGTCAAGACGATCCGAAGCAAGAGCATCCGTCATTTTCAAAACGGCTTCAATCAGTTCCGGCGGAAGCGTTGTCGGCATTGTTAATGTTACATTTGATGTTGTTGACGGTTCCGGTTTCTCTTTGTCAGTTTCTGTTGTTTCGCCGGATGTTACGGCAATATGCGCAAGTTGACTTTGACTGTCAATCAACAACGCGGCTTGTGTAACAACTTTTTCTCCTTCGCTAACTCCGTCTAAAATTTCCGCGTCCGTATCGCCAATATGACCAAGCGTTAATTGTCGAAACTGATAAACTCCGTCGCCAAGTTCAACATAAGCGGCTGGTTGTTCGCGAGTGTACAACAACGCGCTGCGCGGAATCAACAATGTCGGAGCGAATTCGATGTGAACCGTTCCGTTTGCCGTTTGCCGATGCAAAATACGGCGCAATGAATTAGGAAGAACAACTCGAATCCGCGCCGTTCGAGTCGATTCATTCAAATTCGGATCAATAAACGCAATAGGCGCTGTTACCGTTTCACCCGGAAGCGACGTTAATGTAACATCAACATCCTGTCCGATTTTTAGCAACGGAAAATCGCGTTCATAAGCGTCGAAAATAAACCACAACGACGAGAAATCACCGATTTCAAAAAATTCGTCGTTCACTTCGACATATTGACCTTCGTAGGCTTTGCGGGAAACAACGGTTCCGTCAAACGGCGCACGAATAACAAAAGTTGCTTCAGGCGTTTCGGTTTGTTCAAGTTTCAGAATATCTTCATCAACAAGACCATACGCAAGCAGTTTTTCACGGCTGGACGCAATTTCCGAAGCGGAAATCGCTCCACGAGCTCCGACACGGCGGTTTTCAAGATATAATCGTTGCGCGGTTAAAACGTCGGGACTGTACACAACCGCCAACGGTTGATTGTGAATAACTTCAACGCCCACCTGATTAACGTGAAGTTTTTCGATTCGACCCGGAACCCGTGCCGAAAGAATCCGGTGACGAGTTTCGTCGTCGCTGATCACTCCGGCAACACGCAATGTCCGGCGTAACGGCGCAACACGTATTGTTGTTACGGAAACACCAATCACCGAAGCGGTTGCGTCTGCCAGTTTAATGAAATCAGAATTACCTGTAACCGCAGCAGCGGTATCGCCTTCATAAACCGGCGCAAGTGCCATTCCGCAAATCGTACATTTACCGGGTTTGTTGGATGTAATCCAAGGATGCATCGGCGATTGGTAAAACAGAATTTTGCGTTCCGTCGAACCGACTACCGAAGACTTTGTGTGTTGGTGTTGCGCAATAAACCAACCGGCTCCGCCGCCAAGAACGGTAAACACAATCAGTAACGTAAACACAAAAAAAGAAGATAACGGTTTTTTTGACATAATAATAAACTCCTTAACCATACAATATAAAAACGTACCCCAAAATACGTCCGAATAAATACGGCATTCAATAAAATAAATCGAATTCTGTACAAAAAATTTTGTACAAGAAATACAACACAAATACGTCAATTAATAGAACACAGAACAGAACAAATAAGTCAATTCCGCATGACGTTTAACAAAAGATGCAGGCGCACTGCAAGACAGAATATCAAATCGTTCGGCGGTTTACCGAGTAACACAAAAGACGAATCGGATTGAACCGAAAAAGTGAACAAATCCGATGAAAGATTATTTTTTAATTCTTCCGCCAACGACGAAACCGAAACCGGAACTTCCAACACAAAAGGTAAAACATCAACCGCCTTCAAACATGGGCAAGTTCCCGATTCCCGCATATTTTCCTTCGATTGGCAACAATCTTTCAACGGTAATTCCATTGTCTGTGAAGCCGTTGTTGGTTCATTTATTGGTTCCTTTTTCGAACAACAACATGTTTTCGTTTTTGTTGTTTCAGAAGATGTTTCTAATATTTCTAAAACGTTTTGATGTTCAATTTGGGTTGTTGTCTGACCGGTATGATTGCAACAAGAACAATTGCAAGTCCCAATCGAAGGAATGAGAACGTAAAACAAAACCGCAACCGATGTAATCCACCGGAGAATTTTGTTTTGCGTCATTCTGTAACAAAGACCATTCATGGAATCAACCCAACCGTATTAAAAACAAACCCGAAAAACCAATCTTAAAAATATTGTTATTTTATTATAAGATTTCTCCTGAACGTTGTCAAGGGGACTTTTCAAAAAGTAGAGAGACGCAATGCATTGCGTCTCTACGTAAATATCCCAATTAAGGCAACTCCTAAAAACTTCGACTGAAATCGACCAAAATCGATTTTAGTCGATATTCAGTTGATTTCGGTCAATCAAAAAATGAGTTTTTAGAAATTGCCTTAATTTTTAGCGGTTTCCCTTTTCAAGATGCTAACTTTCCGACAGCAGATAACGGTTTGCAATCGTAATACCGCTGACAATCGCGCCGATAATTCCAACCATTCCCTGATCCGTACCACAAACAAACAAATTTTCTAAAGGTGTTCGACCATCGTATTTTTTTTCCGGCGCACCATAAATCGCGCCATTTTCTTTTCGGGTGAAACGGCGAATGGTCAATGGAGTAAACATGTCGGTATCAATAACATGTTGACGGAAATCAGGAACAAACCGAATCGCCGATGCTAGAATATTTTCGTACCAGATTTGTTTTTGACGGCGATATTCATCCGGTTCAAGATTTTTCCATTGGTCGAAATTGGCAAGCGCCGTAATACGAATCATGCCTTCGCCCAACGGTTCAGCATAATCGAAATTGTTGGGCGAACAGATCACTCCGCTTCGAAGATCAACCGGTCTATTCGGTTTTTCGTAGGAAAAACAATCCGAATCATTGAAAAAAACAATCGTCCGGTTATGTCCAAAAAGTTTCGGTTCTTTGTCCAACACACTAATTGTTTCAATAAAACCGAGTTGTCCGGTTCCGAGTTGACGACTTTGTTCTTCGGCAGTTTGGCAATCGCAGAGTTGCATTGTTTCAAGCCAGCCAGCCGACGAAAGAACATTTTTCGCTTCAACTTCGGAGCCGTCGCTCAAACGGATTTTATCGACTCGTCCTTCTTTGGAGAAAATTTTCTGAACTCCGGTGCGTAACCGCAATTCACCGCCTAACATTTTGAATTTATTGAGTAATTTTTTCAAAATGAGACGTACACCGTCAAATGGTCGGGCGAAACCTTCTAGGAAAATCGAACGGAACATGATACAAAATTGTCCTAATTCCATATCGCGTTCCCGTGCGCCACCGTAATAGAGAAGCGGACAGAAAATCATTTCGATTAACAGCGGCTCGGTGATATGTCGTGACACAAACGCCCGCGCTGAACCGCCGGATATTCCGATTCCAAGTTGGTCATAGTCCACCAACTCGCTCACAAGACGCATCAAACCATCAACCTGTTTCGGGAAATATTTTCGAACTTCGGAAACGAATAACTCAAAGTGATTGTTAAAATTTAACCGAATATTCGGAAATGCAATTGTTGAACCGATTTGCGGTACTAAGGCGAGTTCGTCCCATGTCAACCGGAGATGCCGCAAAAGCCGCGACAAAGGTCCTGATTTTGTTCCTTTCGGAACATAATTCGTCAACGCATGAAGTCCGACATCGAGTGTGCGACCGCGTTGACGGTAAAACGAATTGAGTCCGCCGATGGCGTGGTGTTGTTCGAGAATACAGACACGTTGATCGTAATGAGCCAACCGGATACCGGCTGCAAGACCTGACATTCCCGCACCAATAATGATTGCATCATAAGCCATGAAATATCAATCCTATTCAGATTTGGTAATTACGTATGGTGTTATGGGTTATGGTGTATGGTTTAAAAAGACCAAAATTCCTGAAAGGGAAGATTTTCCCTCATAAAGAAGAAAATGTCAAGAGCAAGTTATCAACAAGAAATTTTTTCTCGACATTTTCAGCAAAATCGGCAACAATTTAATTAAGTGTTCATGTTTTGATACCGGCAAGCGGATTAGGACCATAAGCGTTGAAATTCAGATATAAAAGAATCGTTGCAATAACCAATGCGGCAACAGAAAGCCCAAGCAATAAAGTATAAATATCCGGTTGAGGTTTTGGTTTCGGCAGAGTGACTGGAGTTTCGGAACGTGTTGAGGTTGCCGATTCCGGCGTTGTTGAACCGGCAACCTCTGCGTCCTTTTTCTTTTTCTTGAACGAAATCATTGGCGTAATTGGAATAAAATTAGCAAAGTTTTTTTAACGGTAAATTAACATTACATTACTTATCGTGCGGTAAGTTCGGCAGTATTGATAAATTCAACACTATCACCGCGTTGAACGGTTCCGCGCCGAAATTCCCGCATAATTGTTGCGACCGAACGATCCGCTTCTGTCCGATCAATCTTAATTTTTCCGATGTAAGAACTTCTTCCGTCGATATGTCGGACAACATCCAACTCCTGACCGCGAACCAAACCGGAATCTTTACCAATAGAAATTTCAATCCAACCATTGGGGCGAACTTCGGTAACAACACCTTGAATTCCTTGAGGCGGAATACCGGTGTAGAGTTCGGGTCGCGGTACCAAACCATGCTTTTTTAAGACGTCAACCGCATCACGATAATCTTGAAGTAATTGTTCGCCGGTTGACCGATAATTTGTTAATTGCAATGCCAAATCATGAGCCTCATCGGTTTTGGCGACCAGTTCGGTATTGAGTTTTGCCCAATCTTCCTGCGCTTTGCGTAAATCTTTGCGCAGTCCATCGACTTCCGCCCGAAGCGATTGCATACTTTCATGCGAAAGTTTAACAGAGGCAATTCCTTGTTCTTTGACCTCGTTTAATTGGGTCAATTCCTCTTTGTATTGTTTATTTTCCTTGCTGATTTCTTCGACTTTGGTTTCCAGATTGGCAATAACGGCGCGGCGTTTGGACAATTCTTCGTTAAATTCCCGCACCATATTATCTCTGGAATCAGCCAGTTGTTTTTTCTGCGTTTCCGATTCTTTGAGCAACGCGCTTAAATCTTCAGTGCGTTTTTTCCAATTGGTGTGTGTTGCGTAAATCGCCACAGAAAACGCCATGAACATAATGCTCATGATAAAAATCAGAACGATGAACATTCGACCAATCAAGTTCATAAAACACCTTTTCAGAGTTGAAGCCAAAAAAATTCAAGTATTGACGAAACTATTAAACAATTTAAACAACTGTTTTCCGACAAAAATTGTCCAATAGTAAATCGTTTGGATTGAAAAATCAATTAACCTGCGGCTAATTATAACTGAAAAACACGATTTGTCAAAAAAGTCAAAAAAATCAAAAAGGTCAAAAAAAATCGGTTTGCAAAAATGTTCTTTTTTCGGTTTCTCTAATTTTTGACACTTATCGTTTTTTATCGACTTATTCTATGCTAATAAATGAATATTCTCAATATTTTATTCGATATTATTCCGTTTTTTCCCCCATACAGTCAATACAATCGATCTTCGGTGTGCAGTCCGGCGGTGTTCGCAAAGATAAATTCCCTGCCATGTTCCTAAAAGCAATCGTCCCCGACCAATCGGAATATTGACGGAAACTCCAACCATAGAAGATTTTATGTGTGCAGGCATATCGTCTTGTCCTTCCAATGTGTGTTTGTAAGGCAAAGCGTCCGGGATAATTTTACCGAGAGCCATCTGAATATCTTGCTGAACATCGGGATCGGCATTTTCGTTAATGGTGATTGAAGCAGAAGTGTGTTGGAGAAAAATATTCAACATTCCGCAGTCCAGTTCACGAATTTCCGGCATGGTCTCGACAATTTCACGGGTAATCATCCGCATTCTGTTTGAAAAAATTCCGTTGGAAAATGCCGGCAAAGTGAGAGTGCGTTGTAAGAATAACATTGGGGAACCCCTAAAATTCGTTTTTTAACCACAACGTTGTATGAAAAATTCTTTGTCCCATTAGTTCCTATCGTCCTTAATGTCCTTAACGCCTACTTTGGGTTCTTCAACCGGAAACGAAAAATCAATACCATAACGTTCATAGATAACGTTTCGTATTGATTGTTCTACTTTCTCCGGCGGCGGAACAGCGTCAATAATCACATAACGATCAGGATGAATTGCCGCGTATTGCAGAAATCCGTTACGTACTTGCCGATGATATGTTTCGCCTTTTTGTTCCATACGGTCTGATTCGTTACGATTTTCGATTCGTTTCACGGCGATTTCGTAGGGAATATCGAGAATAATTGCCAGATCGGGCGTAAGCCCTTCGACGGCAATTGGCCCAACTGTTTCCAAAATATCCAACGGAATACCGCCGGCGTAACCCTGATAAACATAATTCGATAGCAAAAAACGATCCGAAATAACGATTTTTCCCATATTAAGAGCCGGACGAATGATTTCTTCAACCATTTGGGCGCGGGCAGCCATAAACAAAAGCATTTCCGTTTTGTTATCGATTCTCAATTCGTGACTATGTAAAAGGATTCGGCGAATTTCGTTACCGAGCGTTGTGCTTCCCGGATCGCGGCACAACACAACTTCATAACCTTGAGATTGAAAACAAAAACCGAGCCGTTTTTTTTGTGTACTTTTCCCGCAACCATCGCTGCCGTCAAGAGTTATGAACATTACAAAAATAATAAAATAGAAACCGTACTTCCCTCAAACAATCTACCTTTTCACAAAATTTTGGCAAGACACTTTGTAATATTTCGTGGTTTTAGCGTTTTGACTTTAATCTACTTTTCACGGTTAAAAAATGCTCTTGGTCAAAATAAAAAATATTGTTAGAATCCGCCGTTAAGCGTTGTCATTGTTCATGGAACAATCGTGGCGTAACATCGGAAGTATTGATCAATCACTTTGATTTCGGAGGGCAAGGATGCCCAAATTTCACTTTTTAACAATTTTAATAGTTACGGTCATTCTGGCTGGCGTTGTGGAACAATCACAACTGGTTGCGGAAGAGCCGGATCGTCCGTTTGTCTCACGTCCTTCGGTAGCGTTTACGCCTAATAACTTTACCAAACCCACCGTTTCTTCTACCCATTCTACCACTTCCGCTTCTACCTCTTCCGCGCCGAATCCGCCGAAATCTTCCGAACAACTCCAATATATCGGAAATTCTTTAACATCAACTCCGATTACTTCACGAAACAATGGACAGTCTTATCAATCAACACAACAAATATCGTCATCTGTTCCGCCAGTCCAGACCGAATATGGTCATTCCA
The DNA here is from genome assembly GCA_031259095.1 of Planctomycetaceae bacterium. Lineage (GTDB taxonomy): Bacteria > Planctomycetota > Planctomycetia > Pirellulales > Thermoguttaceae > WRKP01. The sequence goes on from JAIRLW010000631.1 coordinate 7,482, forward strand.
ATCATAACGCATTGCCGCCGGTTCAACAGGTTTCGGGAATCGAACCGGCACAATCATTCGGTAAAACTGCGGACGCAAGAGAATCATTAAGAACAGCGGAATCAAGAAAAGAATCGGAATTGACGGTAACAAGGGAAAATACCGTCATTGACCGCGCAATCGGCATTCCGGCGAAAAACGGAAATGCCGGAACGTTCAAGGAAACAAATTACGAAACAATAAGCGAAAATGAATTAGACCATGAATTAACAAATGAATTAAATGAATTAAAAAACTCCGGCAAACAGAATAATCAATCTGCCGATCATTTTTCCAAACCATTACTCGATAAAACGATTGATTCCGGCAAAACCGGGAATGATAAAAAATTACTAAACCGTCCGAAAATTGCCAATGCGATTACGCCGTTGATTCCGGTTTTGGGCAGTTTGCTGATTGTTATTGGCGTATTTTTGATTCTTGCGTTGTTTCTTAAAAAAGTTTCGCCGAAAGGCAATCGTTTACTTCCGAAAGAAGCGTTTGAAGATTTAGGGCGTGCGGTGTTGACACAGAAAATTCAACTTCATCTTTTGCGTCTTGGTAACCGGTTGCTTTTGGTTTCGATGACGCCGGATGGAGTTTCACCGATTACGGAAATTACCGACCCGGACGAAGTCGTCCCATTATTGGGGTTATGCCGGCAACTGGATTCCCATTCATCGACCGAATTTTTCCGTAAAACATTGAGTAGTTTTTCGACAAGCGGAGGCGAAGGCGGTTATTTTGGAACAGACGTTGCCCCAACCATGGACCCAAATAACCTGATCGGGAACAATCACCGAAAAACTTCGTCACGAAACAACCGATCAAAACAAACATCACTTGTTGATATTTACAGTGAACCGGATGAAAGCCTCGCCGAAATTCTTGCGAAAGGAGGAGGACAGCATGGTTAAAAATTGTTCAACATTGACGTTCAAAAAAACGGATCATTTCGGAATTGGGTGGTGTAACTTTTATGCCAATAATCAAGAGGTAGGCGATGTTTCGCCAAAACATCGCGTCGGTTCTGTGAACAGACGGAAATCAGAGTTCAAAGCGGAAAGAAACACCAATTGCCGTCATAAATCTGACTCCTATGACTTTTCGGCGAAAGGTCGCTTACCTTATAAAGATCGCCTTGTCCCATTTGTTCCACATGTCCCTCCAATTACCGGAATTGCCGGTTTATTGAAGTATTTTTTATCGGCAGTTTTATTTTTCGTGTTGTTTTCATCGGTGTTTGGGCAGGAAGCGACGATGAACAATTACAATCCTCGTCGTCCTCCGGGAATGTATGCGAATCGGGTTGAGCCGCATTTTTGGAATCCGGAGCCGGACGCGAACAATGCGGCGGTCAACCGTTCCAACGACGATTCGTTCCAACCGACCCAAACACCGCTTGATCCGCCGGTCATGGAAAATCCGCCGCAACCCGGAGATATGACGCTTGGAGTTCCGAAAGAAGTTTTACCCGGAGCCGACTTTTTGCGAACACCCGGCGGTTTAGTTTCGACGTTGCAAATCATGGTGATTTTAACCGTGATTACGTTATCGCCGTCGATTATGATTATGACAACGTCTTTTGTTCGGGTGATGACGGTGTTGGCGGTATTGCGTCAAGCGATTGGAACAAACCAATTACCGCCAAGCCAAGTGATTACGGCGTTATCGCTTTTCATTACGATGCTGATTATGATGCCGGTTTGGTCGGAGGTTTACACGGAATCGGTGTTACCGTTCAGTGAGCGGCGCATTGGACTTGAAGTTGCGTGGGAAAAAGGAGAATTACCGGTTCGGCAATTTATGGCGGCTCAAATTGAACGTTGCGGAAACACCGACGTTGTTCTGGAACTTTTACGTTATGTTAAAGACTACAAAGCGCCGGAACGTTTGACATGGCGGAATGTTCCATGGCGGGCGTTGTTACCGGGATTTATGCTGAGCGAATTGAAGACATCGTTTTTAATTGGTTTCCAGATTTATTTACCGTTTTTGGTGCTTGACATGGTGATTGCCAGCGTGATGGTTTCGATGGGGATGATGATGTTACCGCCGGTGATCATTTCGTTACCGTTTAAGTTAATGCTTTTTGTGTTGATGGATGGTTGGAATCTTGTGGTGCTTATGCTCATTGACAGTTTTGAACCTTACACTCACGGAATGCCTATCACTGCAACTACTATCCAAAATGTTCTACAAACCACAGGATTTGGTTGATAAAGTCAAGACGGAGGCATCCCATTCGTCCTTATTATCCTTATTATCCCTATTATTCTTATTATCTCATTTGTTCCAACATCAAAAATTTTAGGGACATAAGGGACGATAGGGACAAATGGGACGAAGGATTTTTAGAGAATTCCCAATAGAAATAAAATAATCGGTCTTTTTTTAATGACCGAGAACTCGTTTTGCTTTCAGCGGCGAAGTCAGACCGGTTCGTCAAAACCAAGCGATTCAATCGATTGACACTGATTTTCCGGCGAAAAAAAACGAACAACAATCCGTTCTCCAAAAAGAGTTGGCGCGGAGCTGATTCGCATTTCCTGATCCACTCCCGCAATCCGTCCGCTGCGAACTCGTCCTTCTTGCGGAACATCGGCTTTATAAGTTAAAAGACCGGCAAAAACTTTGAGTCGTGCCGCAGCAATCTGTGCGGAATGTTCCAACGGCAAACTGCCAAGAATATGCAATGCAACTCTCCGCCAAGACGAAAACATACCTCAACACCGTTGCGACCCGGTTGAAAATGAATATCGCTTGCGGAAAACGCCGCCGCGCCCGACAAGAATTTTATCAATCAGCGTAACAATGAAATCACCCGATTGTTTCCGCGATTCCAGAAGTCATGTTTCAAAATGTTCCGCAACGGTTTGTAACATGACAGTTGACGGTGGAAAACCGGTGATTTCTAGCAAAAGGGAATCTCTAAAAATATCTTTTAGGCAACTTTTAAAAACTTCGATTTTAATCGACTAAAATCAATTTCAGTCGATTAAAATTGATTTTGTCCGGTCAAAAACAGGTTTTTTAACAGTTCTCTCTGAATAATTTATTTCAAGGGGCGAATCCAGATATTACGAAATTTTACGCCGGAATGATGTTCTTGCAACATTATTGATCCGGTTTCTTTGAGCGGATAGGTTCCGGGAAGCACACGATGCAACGTGGTTCCAAGAATTTGCTGGTGATTCTGTACCAATACGCCGTTATAAACAACCGTAACATAAGCAGGAACAGATAACTTGTTCTCATCCAATTGAGGAGCCGTGAAAAAAATATCGAAACTTTGCCAATCTCCAGCCTTTCGCGCAGGATTGACCAACGGCGGAAATTGTCCATAAATTGCTCCAGCGTTACCGTCGGCATAAATAAAACTATCGTGCGACTCAATAATCTGAATTTCAAAACGATCCATGATAAAAACGCCGCTGTTGCCCCAATTCATACGGTCTTCCCGTTTTGTCGGCGTACTCCATTCCAAATGTAACTGGAAATCACCAAAAACCTGTTTGGTTCGTAACTGTCCGGTTTGATGAATATTGAATGCGCCGTTTTCAATGGGAACATCAATCGGTTTGCCGTTATTTCTTCGCCACGCATCAAAATTTGTTCCGTCAAATAAGACAATGGCGTCATTAGGCGGCGTTACGTTGAGATCGCCCGTTCCCGATGAAACGATTTTTGGCTGCGGTCTCGTCTGATCGTGAACTCGCCATTTCGAATCTGGAAGAAACGGGCAATCTGTATATCCGGGTAAATCCTCTGCCGCAAAAAGAAATACTGATAAACCGCACACAAAATAAGTTGTTATTGTTAAAAAAATTTTCCTAGCGTCAGCGATAGCCGACTTAACCCTGTGAACGGCAGGAAATCGGATAGCCAAACGACAGGCAACACCAATTGCCGTACGCACACAGGGGCAAAGTTGCCTATCGGCAACGCAGCCTTTCGGCGAAAGGTTGCCTGCCTTATAGTTACTTAAATTAACACACCAGCCTATGAACGCTAGGAAAATTTTTAACATTGTATTGTTTTTATAAATTTTTCTTTTTCGTTACCCGACGTTAATCCATGAATCGACTTTTTCAAAAGTCCAGGGTTCGCGTTGATCACGTTCGGTGCAAAAATGTTTGTTTGCTTCTTCGGCGCGGTCGCCTTCAAAGGTTTCTTTGTCGGGATTCCAATTGAGTTTTGCGCCGCCTAGCAGCATCGAAATGTTACCGATATGGGCAATGGTGTGATTTCTGTGTCCGCATTCCGCCGTGTAATAACACGGTTTCCGCGATTTGACACACAACGAAAAATCAATATGTTCGCCGCCTGCCCATCCTCGTCGTGCTTTTGCCGAGACCGTACTTTCCGATCGTCCGTAATTGGTGTTGGTTGGCGTAGAGTTGTCGAATTTAATCTGTAACAATTTATCATCGCTTGCCCGTAACGGTTGCCGCCAACCGCGCGATAACACCCAACCTTGGGTCCCTTCAATTTTCACCGCTTCCGTCGATGGATTTTCCGTGAACACTTCCAGCACAATTCCGTTTTTATATTTGTACTCGATATTAAATGTTTCCGCCGTATTCCAAACATCGTCAAACGACGGCATAAACCATTCTTTCGCTTGCACCTCGACCGGTCCGGTCTCGTCAGTGTTCAACGCCCATTGTGCGATATTGACAAGATGCGATCCCCAATCCGTAAGTACTCCGCCGCTGTACGCAAAATTCCAACGCCAATTGTAATGATGCCGCGCCGGAATAAACGGTAACACCGGAGCCGGTCCCGACCATTTTTCATAATCAATATGCTTCGGAATTTCGGTTACGGAAAAATTTGTTTCCCGCTTCATCGGATCGCGGTTTGTTGTGCTTCCTTTCGGGAGAATGACTTTAACACGACGGATTTCGCCAAGATGACCATTCCGCGCCAAATTGACCATCTGTTGATAAACATCAATAGAACGATTTTCTGACGCTGTTTGATAAACACGCTGCGTCGCTTTTTGGAGGTCGCTTAAAATGCGTCCTTCTTTGATCGTTAACGTTGGTTTTTCGCAAATCACATCTTTACCGGCTTTCATCGCATAGACGGACAAAAGAACATGCCAATGATCCGGCGTAACAATATCCACCGCGTCAATATCCTTGCGATTGATTAAGTCGCGAAAATCTTCATACTTGTCGCAACCATGATATGTTTTGTCAGATTTTTTGGAATAAAAATCGTTGACTGTTTTTTGCGTATTGTTTAGATAATTTTTATCGGCGTCGCAAACCGCAATAACTTGTTGCAACGGATTATTCAGCATGAGCGGCAAATTCCAACCGGCGCCGTGAGAACCGCAACCGATCAATCCCATTGTGATACGCTCGCTTGGCGGAATATCGCCGTCGCGTCCCAAAACAGTTTTCGGAACAATCATCGGCAACGCAATCGTTGTCAAAGCGCTGGTCTGTAAAAATGAACGACGTGAAATTTTTGTCATAAGTTAAATCTCCTTTTGAAATAAAACAATGTAAAATGTCTCTAAAAACTTGACTGAAATCGACTGAAATCGATTTTAGTCGATTTCGGTCGATTAAAAAACAAGTTTTTAGAAGTTACCTGTCAATCAATGGTGAAAGATTCCACAAATTTTACCTAACTGAATATTAGAATCAATCGGGCATCTTTAAAATTAATTTTATTTCGATTTCAGTCGATTGAAATCAATTAAAATCGAAGAGTTTGTTTTTGGAAAAGAGTATATTTAGAGGTTCCCAATCGTTTGGGAATTTGCTGCTTTACCTAATTTAACAACCAGCCGAATTAAGAAATTAAAAATCAATTTCACCTGATTTTTGATTCTTATTGTTATTTGGCGGAGCGATTTTGACGGTGCGTCCATAAATCGAAACACGTCCGTCGGCAAGCAAACTGATAGCCTCTGGATACGCGATACATTCCGCAGCAAAAACACGGGCATTCAAAATATCGGGCGTATCGTCTTCACGGACTTCTACCGGTTTTTGCAGAATAATCGGACCGTTATCATATTCCTGATCAACAAAATGAACCGTACAACCACTCAGTTTTGCGCCGTATTCAAGCACTTTGGCGTGAACAATGTTACCGTAATAACCTTTACCGCAAAACGATGGAATCAAAGACGGGTGAATATTTAAGACACGGTTTTCGAAATCTTTCGGAATTTTCAGTAACCGCAAATAACCCGCCAGTACCACATAATCCACTCCGGCAGCGCGACAAATATTGAAATTCGCTTCGCTAAACTCGTTCAGACTATCAAATTGAGAACGTTCCACAATTTCAATCGGAATTGATTCCTCCTCCGCATACTGTAGTCCGGTCACATTGGAAACACTCGAAATAACCACTGCAATCTCTGCCGACAGTGTTCCTGCCGAAATGTGATCAATAAAATTCTTCAAAGACCGACCCGTACCGGAAATCAAAACCGCAAGACGAAGTTTTTTCTTAGACATATTGTTATAAAGTAAAAGTGTGTTTAGAAAACCTCTAAAAATTAATTTTTATTTCGACTGAAATCAATTTCAGTTGATTGAAATCAAATAAGACAATCAGAAAATTCCAATTAAGTCTCATTCTACAATGGAAATTTCCTTATAACAAGTATCTTGACACGGTAAGAAATTTCCTGATTAATTTTGGAATTTATGGAACAATTTTTTTGGTCATGGCAGATTGTGGATTGAAAATCATCACGCGACCATCTATAATGATTCCCTTTACGTATCAGTGATCGGCTTAACGTCCAATGAAAGTTACACTTTATGTTTGAAACACTTCAGTTGCCATTTATGCAACGGGCATTCCTGATTGGAGCCGTTGCCGCCATTCCGTTTGGTTTGATTGGCACCTTTGTTATTGTTCGTCGGATTGGCTATCTTGCCGGAGCGATTGCTCATTGCGCTTTCGGCGGAATCGGAATCGGACTTTAT
>JAIRLW010000004.1 GCA_031259095.1 Planctomycetaceae bacterium
CATCCGTCAGATCGTGCGATTCTTTCAAGATTGGAAACAATTCCGATTCTTCCGGGTCTTGTTGGAAAGGTGTTGGATGTTTATAAGGAACAATTGGAGATTACGTTGATTTCCAATTCGTTTCATGTTACTGAAAAATCGTTACCGAAAATTTACGCCGTTTACCGTCAAGCATGTGATGTTTTATGTGTCAATAATCCGCCGCAACTCTATCTGACGCATAATCCGGTTTATGACGCCTACACAATGGGTGTTGATCAGGCTTTTATTGTTGTTTCATCAGGAATGGTTGAGGAATTTAATGACGACGAATTATTGTACGTTTTAGGACATGAATTAGGACATTTTTTGTGCGGACACAATAAATATCACACGTTTATTGATCTTCTTGCCGGTAATACTGCAACCGCTTTACCCGATATTGCTAAAATTATGGCAAACGTTACATTTGCCCCGCTTTTGTATCTTTGGTCGCGGCGTTCCGAATTTTCCTGTGATCGTGCGGGTTTATTGGCGTGTCAATCTTTGGAAACAGCACATCGGGCGAATTTAAGATTATGCGGTTGTTCCAAACGAATATTTGACCAACTTTCTCCCGATGCTCTTTTAGAACAAACAAACGAATTTCGAAAACGTGTATCAAAAAATTGGATAAGTCGTTTTTTTGCAACAGCAAACCAACTCTACGCAACACATCCAAGAATAATTGAACGTTCTGCGGAGTTACAAGATTGGATTATCGAAGGTTGGTATGACGAAATCATTAAAGGAACACAGCAATCACGAACAAAACTGGCAGAACTCTTTGCCGGTGATCCGCAAACGCTTGAACTGACATTTATTCTTGTGCACAGTATTTCCGCAATTTGTGTTCAGGAATTTCAATTACCGCAGGAAACGGTTGCACCAATTGTCCGAAATATTATGTACGAAAAAGGATCGCTCAAAGGAACTCCGTTAGAAAAAATACTGCGGATTGAATTGATTTTTGAAAAAATTGGCTCCAATACTATCCGTTACACATTAATTTTTCTTATCAATAATGGTGATACTGCTGTTCGGCAAAAATTCAGTCTGCCGACGCCGGAAAATTGGGATGATGCTCCGTCGGAAATTCGTAATGAATTTGTTAAGAAAAATGAAAATACGATCATACAACTTCTTTACTCTATTTAGTTTTCATTTGGTAAAATAATTGTTTAAATTGCTTACATACTTTACTTTAGAAAGGATATTTTAATGTTCCCGATTTTACCGCTAATAATCGTTTTAGGAGTTGCCTCAGCATCATTTACTTATTTTTGGCACGATATACGCGACTATTTAAATGGTACGTTTCGTGATTTTATTCAAAAACACTTCGGTATGGAATGGGGACAATATTTAGGGAAGTGTCTGGCATGGCTTGATGATGGGATGGTATCTGCACGGAAGGGAGCCAAAAAATTTGTGGACTGGTTTAGATCACGTGTCATTACAATTGATACAACATACAAAAAAATTCGTCCTAATAAGGCAACTTGCAATCGGGAAAGTTACGTAAAATGTGATGACGGACGTATTCTGCATCGAATAGAAGAAAAGGAAATATCGTACGACGAACTTCCGCAAGCAATTCGCCACGAAATGATTCGGCAAAAAACAACAGAAGCACAAATAGACAACAAGAAACTTATTGAGAAAAAAATTCAAGAACGCGCCGAAGAAGATAATTTTCAAGAACTTTTGGTAACTTCATTTTGAAAGGATTAAATTTATGTCATCTAAAAAAAGAATAACAATAACCTTGTCAATTCTGTTTACAATCATTTTGTTATCAAGAATTGTTTCGACCGGTTTTACTCAAAATAAAACCGTCATATCCCGACCTGATTCAACCGTTACAAATAACAAAGAAGACGCCGATGGTACAAAAATTTCAACGGCGTCTTTTAAAAGTAAAAATCATTACTTTTGGATTACCGGCGGAATTGTTATTGCCGTGATTATTTGTATCATTATTTATTATTACCTTAAATGTGCAGATAAGAAAATGACAAAAATATTTCAAGAAACAATTATTGAGGATATTGTTTCCGGCTTGATTTCCAGCGTTTCGCTCAATAAAAATGAATTGAAAACAATAATTCATAATTTGATTATAAACAATAACCCTTTACCGTTATCGTTATCGTTAAAAAATTTGTTACGTATTGAATATCAATTGGAGAAAACGAGTCCTGATATTGTTGTTCGTACCGTCATTATTGCGATTGAAAAGGAAGGTAATGTTGTTTTGAAAAAAATAACTTGTGAATTGTCATGGGATGATTTACCAAGCAAAATCAGGCATTCCTTTATTACTGAACAAAAAAGTAATTTATTTTATTCACTGTATCCCGTTAGCGAGGTAAATAATGACATTACCGGGTAAACGAATTGAACAGGAGGAATCTCTTTTTGCCATGAAAAGTACAAAAACGGATCATTCCATAACTTCAATGAATGATGAAAACCGAAACGAAAAGAAAAAGGTACCGGAAAAAGAAAAACCGGTTTCATTTATTGCACGTAAACCGTTGTATTCTTTTGAACAGGTTATTTTGCCGGAATCAGTTCGGTTACAGTTTCGGGTTTTGCGCAGCCGGATTACCAATCACAAATTATTGTACGATGATTGGGAACTTGGTAAAATCGATCCGCAAGGACGGCATGTTGCGTTTAATCTTTACGGAGTACCGGGAACAGGAAAAACAATGTGTGTTGAAGCTCTTGCGTCTGAATTGGGTAAGATGGTGATTGATATTAGTTACGCGGAAATTGAATCAAAATATGTCGGTGATACCGGTAAAAATATTACGGCAGCGTTCAAAGCGGCAAGCGAAAGCGGTGCGTTACTTTTTTTCGACGAAGCCGATTCGATTCTTGGACGGCGTATGACAAATGTTACGCAAGCCGCGGATCATGGAGTTAATGTTGCGCGGGCGGTCATGTTAAAACAACTGGACAGTTTTGATGGAATTGTTGCGTTTGCAACCAATTTGTCAAAAAATTTCGATAACGCTTTTGTTCGGCGAATTGCGCAACATATTGAAATTCCGTTACCCGATGCGGAAGGTCGGCGAATACTTTGGGAAAAGATGATTTCATCAAAAGTGCCGGGGCGTGAATATCTGGATTGGAACCGATTGGTTCAGGAATCCGAAGGGTTTTCCGGCGGCGATATTAAAAATGCTGTTGTCAACGGACTCGCTAATACAGCAAGTCTGGAAGAAAAACATCGGACGGCAACAACAGAAATTTTTGTTATTGAAATCGGTAATATTCATCATGCGAAACAAAATGTCGGAACAACAACTGCCGTTAAAGTTAAAGAAGAAATTCTGGATAAAATGCCGGAAAATATTTAAGTAAACTAAAATCATTTTTCAACTTGTTTTAATCAATGACTGATCAATATCAAAAGTACGAAAAAAACTACTCCGAAAAATCCTTTTGGCAAAAGATAAAAGGAACTGTACATAAATTGGGCGGAAAGTTTCTTGAGGAGACATTGATGTTATACTATACACTTTTATCTCCTGAAACACCTCTCCACGTAAAGGCAATAATTATTGGCGCATTGGGTTATTTTATTAGTCCAATAGATGTTATACCTGATGTTTTACCTCTTGTCGGTTATGTAGATGACGCTGCGGTTATTGCAGCAACAGTAAAAACTGTTACAAAGACAGTCGTCAAACATTGTAAAATAGAGGAGTTTAAGGAAAAAGCCCGACAAAAGATTAAAGAACTTTTGGGATAAAATATTGTACATTTTATTTACTTTACAAATTTTAACAAGAAACCATTACAATGTATGATTCACTTTTTAAACTTGCGGTTGGTATTGCGGCGGCGGTAGGCGCTTATTTTATTGCCAATGAAACATCTAAATGGCTGACCGGTAAACATATTCACCAACATGCATACGATTATTTACAATCACAATTTCCATCATTTTTCAAAATAGTTGAAACATGGTGCCAAACAACAGCAGATTGGACGTCAGTTCAACTTCAATTTATTGTTGACGATACAAAAGTTACAACACGTAATTTACTGAAAGCAGTGGGTTTTTCGAAAGAACCGGAGAAAAAACCAACCATCATCACAGAAGAATATATTACACCGGAACAGGCGCGCGAGTTGGGATTCTCAACCGAAAAAAGTGAATACATTGAATTATTTTCCTGATTACTGAAAACTGTACAGAATACATTTTTTTGTTTCGTTTTTCAACCTTAACCTAATTCTAAACTATTATGGCGATTATCACACTTACTACACTTGCACTTAGTGCATTAGGAATTTTGGGTACTGCATTTTTTTGGCAGTTGCTTCTGGTATTTTTAGCCGGTCAATTTTGCCTTTGGATTGCAAAGCATTATGGCGAAAAGATTGCCGGTGAATTTGGAAAGTTTCTTGATTGGCTCAATCGTAAAATCTTATCAATTAGTACGGCAGTTATCAAGAAAATTGTTAAGATGTTCAAGTCGTTTGTTCTTGAAATGAAAGCAACTTATGAGAAAAAAAGTGCAGATACTGTTGAATGTACACGTGAAACTTATACGGATATTGGTAATGATAAAGTACAGAAAACAATTGAAACAACAATTATCCCATGGGAAGATGTACCCAAAGAAATTCGGAACAAAATGGTAAAACAGCAAACAACACAATCAGTCATGGATGAAAAACAGTTTGTTCTCGATCTTACTAAAAAACGGGCAAAAGAAGAAAATCTGCCGGAAATTATGGAATTGGTTGTTTAGCAATAATTCCGAACCGTTATTATCAAAATTTTTAAAACAATAAATACATGGCGGACAATTCCCAATATCTTGAACATATTGAATACCGTTGCGCACTTGTTGCGGAGAAGGTTTATCAATTCGGCAACCTTACCGATACAGGAATCTTTGACGCTTCACCGGAACAAATTCATAACGTTTTTGGAGGTTCGGAAATTGTATTTCGTGACGATTATGGTTTTCACGCGAAACTTTATTATGATTTACGTTCCGATCAATTTATTCTCGGTTTCGGCGGAACAACCTTTGATAATATCAATGATTGGGTGACCAATTTTAATCAGTTTTTCGGACAACAATCTGATCAATACACCAAAGGAATTGAACTCGTTGATAAAATCCGTAATAATTTTGTTGACAAAGTTATTGTTACGGGACATTCACTTGGCGGAGGAATTGCGGCTGTTGCTGCAATTACAGGAAAACTGAAAGGTTTTGTTTTTAATCCGCCGGCTATTCACCGGAACACTCTCGAACAATTTGATCCGCAGAATATTATTGATGCAGAAAACAATCTCAAATGTTTTGTTGTTACCGGAGAAATTCTTGATCTTGTCAACACGACAATTAGTATTCAGCATCGCCGAATCGGTACAAAAATTCCTCTTTACGGTAGTTGGAAAATTCCTGTTTTCAGCGGTTTACTCGGACGGCAATTCACAAAAATACTTGTTCCGAATCCGGTTGTAGTGCTTGCCGGCATGGCTGGAATTCCGTTACTGAAAAAGAGTATCAATTTACACAGTATGGAAGAAGTTTTTATCGGTTTAAAGAAACATTTCTCATAATGTTTGGTTTTAATCGTTTATATCACGTTCAAAAAAATCCTAATTATTTCTGAATTTGAGAGCCGGTTATTTGTATCAATAATTCAAAGATTGGCAATTTTTTGCAAAAAGGCCGCGTCGGCGCTAGCCAACTGTGATTCTGTGGACGGACAAAAATTAGAGACCAAAACGGAAAGAAACACTAGTTACCGTCGTTAATTCTAAATCCTCTCTTTGGTATGGCTATGCCGTGTTGGGATTGCTATAATAGATGATCGCAAATTGACAAGGAGAAAAATATTGATTATACCGTTTTCACTTTAAAAACCGGTTTTATATTTTCGTTTAACTCCGCAATTTAAGGTGTTTTTACATTTCAAAAAACGATTTTCAAAAGAGCTAGGGTATATTTCAGAAGTTTGAAGTTGCTGTTTGGTCAATATCAGGTAGCGGCGTCTTTGGTCAAAAGGTCGCGTCGGCAATAGCCGACACGATGGTAGGTGAAAGCCTTTCGAACAAAACATCGTTGGATTATTGACATAAATAATTATCTCCCTAAAATGTGAAACAATCAGGAAAAATACAACTGATAAGGAAAAAAACATGAAAACATTGGAATTGCCGTATATTCGTTTTGGACGGAAGAAAGACGGCGTAACAGATTTTTATGACATTCGGGAACAAACGCCGTCAATTCCCGAATATATTGTTGCGTTTTTTCGTGACCGTATTGCCAAAAGTATTCAGTGGGAAAGTTCGGAGAAAACGACGGACTATGCGGATTGTTTTCTGATTTGGCGTGTAAATCATTCCGGTTTTTTGTTCGCAAAACTTTCCGACGGCGGCAACGATGTCTTAAAACGTAACCATTCAATACAAATTGACGCTGTTTATCTGACAAACGAACAATTACCAAACACAGCGAATAACAAAGCGTTATTTTTCGCGTCGCTCTGTTTTTCTTCTGTCTGGGAACATTGGGAAAAACATCGGATATTGCAACCGGTTGATGAAAATGAACAAAAAGTTGCGGAAATTTCGGAAAAGTTACTCGAATTTTTTTCGGAAACGGCGTTGCCGATTCATTCGTTGTTTCTCGCCTCTCATCAATATTTTACGCCATGCGGAATTGATCAGATTGTTTACAATATTCATAACGATAAAGATTTATTGAATCGTGAATCAATTTCAGTTGAAACGAAACCGATTAATTTTTCTGTTTCACCGATGGAAGAGCAGGTATCTTCTACATTTTCTCCGATAAAATATGTACTATTGATAATTATTGTTGTATTACTATCGTGTATTGCCGGAATGAGTTGGTCGGCATGGTATTGGGAAAATAAAGCACGAATATTGCAAATGAATTATAATTTGTTACAAATAGAATGCGAAGAACAAAAATTGGAACTAAAAGAACTCGATAATGAAACTCTTGAAATACTGACTTCTGTGGAAAAACAGCTACAACAAATTGAAGAAAAAAATTCGGAAATTGAAAAATTGGAAGGTGATATAAAGAAATTAAAAATTGAACTTCAAGATTCTCGCCAAAATGCCGATGAATCACTCAAAAAAGAAAACGAATTATTAAACACGGAAAATGAAAAGTTGAACAAAAAATTAAATCAAATATACAAATATATTGAAGAAATCCACAAAATCATCTGCAATGACCTTTCACCAGAAAATGATAACAAATAACACTTTTGTCCTTAACGTCCCTTATGTCTCTATTGTCCCTAAAATATGGCAAACAATTTTTTTGAACAAAAATTCCTTGAACGGGATCCGGCGGAATTATCGGCAATGCTGACCAGATTAGGATTACCGCGATTCTGTTTCCAACAGTTGCGTCGCTGGATTTTTGCACGAAAAATAACATCCTTCGATAAAATGACCGATTTATCGAAGGAAACACGAAAAATTCTTACGGAACAATTTGGTACGATTTTTCAGGGCAAAGAATTAACTCATTCCCGATCAGCGGATTTGACGGAAAAACTTCTGATTGAATGGGCGGATAGGGAACGGATCGAATGTGTTCTGCTTCGGGACAACCGCAATCATCGGACAGCGTGTATTAGTACGCAAATAGGTTGTGCAATGGGTTGTCTTTTTTGTTCCAGCGGGATGGATGGTTTTGTACGAAATTTAACGCGCGGTGAAATATTGGAACAGTTTTTGCGGCTTAATTCTTTGCTTCCAGATCATGAACGGTTGACGCATGTTGTGGCGATGGGAATTGGAGAACCGTTGCTGAATCTTGACGCGCTTCTTTCGGCGTTGGATGATGTAACAGCATCGGACGGACTCAATTTGAGCGTGCGGCGAGTAACAATTTCAACGGTTGGGATTCCGTCGGGGATTCGGAAACTTGCGGAATCGGTTGTTCGTAACGGTAAAGGTTATAAACTTGCGGTTTCGTTACACGCTCCCAACGATGAACTGCGAACACAGATGATACCGCAAAACCGGTTTTCCGGTATTGATGAAATTCTAAAAGCGTCCGACGATTATTTTGACCAAACCGGTCGTCGAGTTACGTTTGAGTACATTTTGATTGCCGGTCTCAACGATCAACCGGAACATATTCGGCAATTGGTTCATTTATTGAAACACCGGACGGCGATAGTCAATCTTATTCCGTTGAA
>JAIRLW010000064.1 GCA_031259095.1 Planctomycetaceae bacterium
GTCAAATCCCAAAGTCGGACGCAGAATAAAAGTCGGATGAAGCATCAACGGACGCGATAACTCAAGACTTAAATTAAACGTATTGCCCTTTGTATTGGAAAGATAACGTTCAAAAATACCTTTGGCTCCGGTAACACTGTCATAAACAATATTCGTGTTACGGACATAACGATCCATATCGTATTCCTGAAATCCCAACCCAATATAAGTTTTAAACTCAAACTCGTTGAATGGAGCACATACAAAATAAGTTCCCAAAACATAATCGTCGCTTTCCATTTTATCACCAACCTGTTTCAAATTACTGTTGGCGTAAGCGGCAATCGCTCCGATTGCAGAATACGGCGTTAAATTCCATTCGCCGCCAACCATAAAACCGGAACGGCTAATATTGTAACTATCGGAATTACCGTCTGATTCGGCATTGAAATAGGTTTGGGTGAAGTCTCCCCAAAGACCGCCGGTTCGCCGTAACGCCGGAGTTTGTCCCAACATCCGATTCCAGTTCACACGTCCGCGATTACCGGTCGGCATCGAACCGTTGCCGTAACCAATTCGGTTAAATAAAAGTTCCGAAGGATTCCAAAGATTGATCAACGCGCTGTTTGCCCGAACCGACGCTCCAATCTGACGATATATGTCACGGAGATCCGCAACAGAATTAGACGCATCACCCAAAGAAAACGCAATATCCGGTCGCTCAAATAACGAATTATCAATCGCCGCCGCCGCCGATTTCTCATTGAACGTCTTCGCCCGATCTTGGAAATAGTTCAAATCACGTACTACCAGAAACTGCGCTTCATGAGAATTATAAGGATTGATAAAAACATCGGATACGTAAAGAAATCCTGTTTCATAATCAACCTTTTTGAAATTCGAACCTTGAGTAAATGTTCCTGATTGAATAATCGTGTGTGTTGTTGTTTCGTTACCGAAAACTTTGTCGGGAAGAAATGTAACCTTCACCGTTCCGTCCATTTTCGTATTATTCAAAACAACCAATAAATCGTTTTCGGTACCGTAAATCGTCTCATGGCGAATCGGAAGTTCCTCTGGAGAAATATTCGGATTGGAATTAGGAGTCTCCCCGATTTCCGTGTTCGGATCAACATTCCAAGCGCGAACTTGTCCAATGGTCGGATCATAGATGTTTCCCTTCTCATCAATGTATTGTCCGTCTTGAGTGATTGCGCTGGTATATCGTTCCATTAACGTACTTCCTCCGACAGTAACTTCGTACACGCTGTTTTTGCCGAAAGTAAGATCGCCAACCACATTGATAATTCCGATTTCGTCGCCGTTTTTGGCTCCCGGCGAAATAACACCTTCATTGTTGAGCGTTCCTTCCCAGTAACACGATTCCCGAAGCGCACCGTATTGTTCATACATGTTTATATCCCAAGCGTATCGGCGTTGTCCAAACCGAAACACGCCTTCGCCGGCAATTCGTCCGAAATTATCCATTGTCGGCGGATTCGGATGCGGAATCATTCTATAGGCATTAGAAGTTTCATTAGTCTGAACTTCAGCAAGTACTTCGAAATCGAAATTTGCGGAAATGTTAATTTCCGGTATTTTCAATGTCGTGTTTGTAAGCGGCGATAATAAACATTCTATTTCAAATGGTTGACCGTTTTCATCAACAAGAGGATTACTGTTCGCATCCAAAAAAGGATTGCCGTTAGTATCAACAACCTTCACATTGATTGTCGAACTCACGTCTTTTGGAATTGCCGGCGTCAACATCAATGTTGCGCCGCGGTCAATCGTCAGATTCTTGGCATAAACCGTATTTCCCTGAAATTCCGTTGTTCCGCCGACAAAATGTAATAACGTGGTTTCCGCACCCGGCGTAACAATATCCGCGTAAACTTTACCGTCGCCCGGTTTCACAATTGTTACGGCATCGCCGTTAAACGTAACAACGTTTTCCTCGCCGCCGGTTCCGCCTTCCTCACCTTCAGTTACAGCAATGTTCAAACCGTCCGCCTTAACAACGGCAGCCCAGAGTGCATCATCATCTTCATAAGACGGACTAATCCAATATCCCCGATCTTCACGAAGGGGAATATTAGCATCTTCCTCTTCTTCTCCAGTTTCTATTTCTACTTCTGTTTCTGCAATGTCTCCATTATCATCTACTTCGTTGCCCGGATAAAACCCTGTTCCTTGATCATGACCAACCGGAAGATCAATCATATTACCTCGTGCATTGATCGTCGCCCCCATTTGTTCAAGAGCCTCTTTCAATTTCGGATCACTATTGGCGGTGTTGGGCGAAATAATCACCCGCGCAGGATCAAGATAAAGAATGTTCGGAATGATTTCATAACGAAAATAATTGATATTATCCTTGAACGTAAAATTGAAATTATCATCAATTTGTGTTGTTGCGGCGCCGTTAGCGTCGGCTTTGTAACCGAAGGTAATATTCGTATGAAGATTCAACGCCGCATATTGTCCAGACAACGCCTCGCCAAGTTCAGACGCGGTACGATGCGGCAGCGTCTGGAGTAACGAATATCTTCCAAGCAAAGCATCTCTAACCTCAGGAGGAGTACTTTGTTGGTCGGTAAGAGAGTCCGTTGATAAATCCTGAGCGAGAACATTACGGTGAAACGAAAGAATATCGCCGTTGATTTTCGCTCCGTTCATAATATTGATTTGATCGACTTGCGCGGTGCCGTCAATATACACGGCTGCTCCGAATGCAAAACGGCGGTCGGTTTCTGCTAAGGATTTGGAAACACTCCATTGTGGTTCCAAAGTTACGGTTTCGTATGAACGGCTTCCGGTGATACTTCCTGAAATGTCAAAGTTTTTTACGAGCGCCCCGTTCAGTTCATCCAAAATTTTGTAATCAACGTATACTATTCCACTTGTTTGGTCGTTTGCAACCGGTACAAGCGTGTAATAATACGATCCTCGATTACTTCCGAATAAATCTTTTCCAAAATTAAAACTAACGCCAATACCGTTTCGTCCTGTCGCGTGAACGTAACTTCCTTCCTGAAGAATAATAGAATGATCTTTACCGTAAGCCGCCAAAATACCAATACCATTAACTCCGTCCGCGTAAACACTTGTTCCTCTGGCAATCGTTAATTTATTGTTTGAACCGTCAATCCGAATCCCCGCACTTCCGGGACCGTTTGCCCAAATGGAACCTGTTTGAATCACGTTTAAGTCTTTTGCGAAAAGATGCGCCCCGATGGCGTAAGAACTGATATTCGGACGCGACATGTCATAACTCTGTAACGCCGCATTCCAATAGCCGAATGTTGCGGAATTATAAAACGGCGTTCCATCGCCGTTGACATAAAACGATTTCCCGAAAAAGTCACGGCGTTCAACGGTATAGCCGACGTCTTGCATGACGGCTAATTCGATTTCAATAAAACCCGGGTAGTTACGGTATTCCTGCCAACTCATTAACGAATTGGCGGTATCAATATGAGACAAGGTTCCGCTGGGATTGTACTGCCACTGAAGCGGAAAATAAGGATAATTCCAGCCAATATCATAAGTGTATCCCGTAACCGGAACACCGCTGTTTTGTTCAAACTTAGTTAATTTATTAACCGATTTTCCGTACCATAATTCGAGTACGTTTTTACCGACAAAGGTAGGATGTGACGGATTACCTTGAATATACGGAGCGAGCGGATCACCCATATCAAAAATCGTCGTTGCCTGACTATGATTTGCCGTATTGTCGTATCCAACCTCTTTTCCCGATGCGCCGGGTCGAACACTTGCCGAATTACCGTTGTTGTCGCGTAATCGGGAATCGTATCGGGAAAGAGTATCGGGAAATTTCCATTTTATTTCCTCTGTTATCGGGTCAATGTCATACGTTACGCTGCTTGCAATTCCCAAAGCATGACCCATTTCATGGATTAACACCGGCGTTAAATCATTGAGTACTCTTCCGCTTTGCGACTGATTCCCAACAACCGCATTCCAGCCGGAACCGACATTAATCGTTGCGTGTCCGCCATCGACCAGCGGAACGTAAACCCCGTCAGTAAGCAATGCCAGCGGAAGATCAAGGTTATACTGGTCAATATTACTCTGAACATAACCGTTTGTTATGGCGTTGGCATTTCCTGCCAGTGTATCATCATAAAAAATGCTAAAGACAACCGGTTGACGTTGATAAGTTGGATTTCCGACAGCGTCGAGTATTGGATTATCGTTATCATCCAGAGCGGTGATTTTATTTCCGGCGCCGTCAAGCATAAACGGCATGGTACCATGTGCTTTCAGGATATTCACCCAATATTGAGCGGCTTCGGTGATCGCGCCGACTTGTTCCGGTGAAAAACCCTCGTAAAAATCAAGTTGAAAAATAGTTTCCTTATCCTTATTTAAAACATTGACCACCTGTGCCGGTTGGGCATGCGCTGTCGGGCAAAACAGAAACAAAAATAGAAATAAAAACAATACAAAACAGAACCAAACCGTTTTCAGGTAGAACCGTATTTTTGTCTCTCCTTCTTTTTTCTGAAGTGAAACAGCGCTTATTACGGATTCAGCGCTTTTTGCAGTCGTCTTGATTGTTCTTCGCATAGGAGTCCCCTCGAACCGAAGGATAAACGGTGGTTTTACCCATTTTCCACATTTACAGCATTTCCCCAAATTTCGTTAAGATCATCAAAGACGGAGTATATCTGTAAACAGTCTCATTCCGATTTATCGATATTTTCGGACTACTTTCTAAACAAAATTTTATAGAAAATAACTTTATTTTACCTAAGGCGACTTCTAAAAACTCATTTTTTTGACAAAATCAATTTGTTAATCTATACTACTCCAGTCGATCTTAATTGATTTACCTGTGTTTCCTTACTTAATTCGTTTCACCAATTTAACCAACATTTTACTATTATGGAAGGTCTTTACACTGTACTTACGATTGCCGCCGTATTACTTGCGGTTTCACTTCTTTCGGTATTCGTTTTAATTATTAAGCGTTACCGGCGTTGTCCGAGCAACCGGATTCTCGTTGTTTACGGTAAGAGCGGCAAGGGTCAGTCGTCTCTTTGTATTCACGGCGGTGCGCGGTTTATTCTGCCGGTGATTCAGGACTACGCTTACTTGAGTCTTGAACCGATGCAAATTGAAATTCCGTTGCGCGGGGCGTTGTCGATGGAAAATATCCGCGTCAATGTTCCAAGCGTGTTCACTGTTGCCATCGGAACGACTTCTGAACAAATGCAAAACGCTGCGGTGCGGCTTCTTGGTTTGACGAAAGTTCAGATTTCGAAACAAGCCGAAGACATCATCTTCGGGCAACTCCGCCAGGTAATCGCGTCCATGCACATCGAAGAGATTAACCGTGACCGTGAAACTTTTTTGGCGAATATTACGGCGTCCCTTGATCCTGAATTACGTAAAATCGGGTTGGTGCTGATCAATGTTAATATCACAGATATTACGGATGAAAGCGGTTATATTGAAGCGATTGGTCGTAAAGCGGCGTCGGAAGCAATTCAAAAGGCGCGGGGCGATGTTGCCGACAACGAAAAAATGGGTGAAATCCGTGTTGCCGAAGCGGAACAGGCGAAAGCAATTAATGTTGCCAACGCGGTGAAAGTGCAGATGATCGGAACGCGCGAAGCGGAACGCGATAAGGAAGTCAAACTTGCGGAATTGACGCGGGATCAGGCAATTAAAGTTGCTGATCTGAAAAAAGAGCAAACGGTCGGCGAACAATCGGCTGCGTTTCTTTGCGAAGCGCAAGTCAAGCAATCTGAACGAGATATGCGGGTTCAGACTGCCGAAGCGAATGCGGCTGCGGTGGAAGGGGAAAACCGGGCAAAAGCAACAGTTGCCGTTTCGCAAGCCGAATTGAATGTTCGGCAGGCGGATGCCAATGCAACCGCGATTGAAGGTGAAAACAAAGCGAAAGCGATTATTGCGGCATCTCAGGCGGAATTGCAGGTCAAACAGGCTGAGGCGTTTAAGACTGGCGAAACGAAAAAGCGTGAAGCGGAAGCCGCTGTTCTTGAAGCGCAATATATTGCCCAAACCAAAGCCGCTCAAGCGGAAGCGCAATTGATGGAAGCGAAACAGCGTGCGGAATTTGAGGCGCCTGCGAAAGCCCAAAAAGCACGAACCATTGTTGAAGCGGAGGCTCTTGCCGAACAGCGGCGTATTGAAGCGGAAGGCGAGGCAAAAGCAATCTTCGCCAAACTGGAAGCCGAAGCACGCGGTAATTTTGAAGTTTTAGCCAAAAAAGGCGAAGGACTTCAACGGATTATTGAAGCATGCGGCGGAGCGGAAAAAGCGTTCCAACTTCTGATGCTGGAACATTTTGACAATCTGATTGAAGCGTCTTCGCAAGCGATTTCAAACATTAAGTTTGACAAAATTATTGTTTGGGATGGCGGAGCGAAGGACGGCGGACAGTCGGCGACTGCTGGTTTTTTGCAAAATATGGCGAAAACATTACCGCCAATGATGCAGGTGATGAAAGAGGTGGGCGGAATTGAATTTCCAGAAACGCTGGCGAAAATCGTCGGAGTCAACGAACCACAAACACAAACATCAACCCCCAAACCGTCTGACAAGAATCTCTAACAGGGCGTCTCTAAAAATATCATTTGCCAAACGATTTTTAATTAATTAATTGATTAGTAACTATTCAATAGTGAATTTTTTTCCCGTCCCGTTAGGGACGATATGTTGGTAGAAAAAATCCACTGATGTAATATATCAGTGGATTTTTTGTTTTTGGGGGCGGAATTGCCCCCTTTTGCGGTGAACTTGCCTCCGTTTAGAGCAAACTTGCCCCCGTTCAGAGTAAACTTGCCCCCGTTCAGAGCAAACTTGCCCCCGTTCAGAGCAAACTTGCCCCTGTTCAGAGCAAACTTGCCCCCGTTCAGAGCAAACTTGCCCCCGTTCAGAGCAAACTTGCCCCCGTTCAGAGCAAACTTGCCCCCGGGGTGAGCAAACTTGCCACCGTGTAGTGCAAACTTGCCCCCGGTCAGAGCAAACTAGCCCCCG
>JAIRLW010000046.1 GCA_031259095.1 Planctomycetaceae bacterium
TGAATACAATTTTTCTTGACAGGATAAACATGATTTATTTGATTTTTATCTTGTAAATTCCGTCAAAAAATAAGTTTTTTTGATCGACCGAAATCGACCCAATTCGATTTTAGTCGAAGTTTTTAGAAGTTCCCTCTGATTATTTTTGTTCTGCCTGATCCATGAGTTTTTCGAGTAATGATTCGGCTCTTGCTGCGTTTTCGCCGAGACATGCCGCAATCGTTTCCGCCATAGCAACTTGTTGTTCCAACAATTCACGGGCTTGACGGACTGTTTGTTGTCGGAGATAATCGAGTTGCGTTTCGTTTTTCTGGAGCGTTGTAATATTCATAAAAATCCCGACAAATTGTTTTTCCACCGGCAAAGAATACAAAACTTCATGGCAAACAAGATGATACGATTCGTGATTCACCGTAATTTCGACTTTTTTATCCGGTTCCGCCAATAATCGTTCAAAGGGTTCAGAATCCATCAAATAAGAAATCGGACGTCCGCAAACGGCGTTGGAACACTGGAAAAATTGACGAAATGCCGGATTCATATTCACAATATTCAGGTGTTCATCTAAAGTAACAATACCATTCGGACTTGTCTCAATCACCCGATCAATCCGTTGTTCCGCAACCTGCCGGAAATACGGAACACACATTTCCGGTTCAGCAAAACCCTCGATAATCGCAATCGCCATGTCACGGCAACTCGGATAACCACAGGAACCACAATCATATTGACGTTCCGGCAATGATTTACCGGTTATTTCAAAGACTTCACGAATTTGAGTCTCCGTAATTTCTTTCCGCTTTGACATTGCCGGCGGATTGTAATAATGAGTAAGCGTATCGAGAAAGGTTTGATCTTCTGCGGTCAGCATTTCTTCTTTTTCGATTTTTTCGGCAATCTGAGGAGTCACGCCAAAATTTTTTGAACTGTTTCCGGCATAGTCGAGAATATTCAACCGTGTTTCGTAAAACGGTTCTTTACTGCCTCCAGCCGGACCGCCGGTACAACCGTGAGGACAAAAGAGCGGTTCAATAATTTGACCGGGACGGCTGGCTTCGATAGCTTGACGGACGTCGCTGAAACCGCTGACGGTGACGACATTTTCGTCAAACAAACCGGCAGTCCAACCAGCCGTTTTAACGCAGCCGCCTTCTAGTGGAAAATACCGTGCCGCACCGCGCGGTTGTTCATCGAAATCACTTTCCTCGCAACCGGCAATATCAATTTTTTCCTGCTCCAACCATTGATTAAATTCGTCAAAAGTTAATACCGCGTCAAGATGCCCATCGCCGCCCATGTTTTGCCCTTCGACTTTTTTAGCAACACAAGGTCCAATAAAGACAACCTTTGTGTCCTTTCCGAACTGTTGACGAATATGTTTAGCGTGGGCAATCATTGGGGAAACAACCGGAATGATAAATTGTGACCACTGAGGTTGAAACCGCAAAATGTAATCGACACAAGCCGGACAAGCAGAAATAATACCCGGTTCACGTCGTCCATGTTGTTCGATATATCGCGCGGAAGCCTTTGCGGTGAAAAACGCTCCAATCGCTGTTTCGGCAACATGGAAAAAACCAAGTAATCGCAACACAGACGGAATTCGTTTTCGCAACCGTTCAGGGTAAAATCCGGCAAAGGACGGCGCTAAACTGCAAGCAATACGTTCACCGGATTCGAGTAACCGCTTGGCAGTTTCGAGTTCTTTCCGAAACGTTTTTGCCGACTGCGGACATTCCCGAACACAGGTTCCGCAAGAAATACAACGTTCCGCAACCACAGACGCCTGACCGTCGCGCATTTGAATTGCCTTAACCGGACAAACTCGAACGCAACGATAACAATCTCGGCAAACTGCTTTATTGACGAAAATGACTTGCGGAAAACTATGAGAACCGGACTTGGTAGGATTGATGGCGCTCATGAAATCTACTTTGGTTGAAAGCCGAAAATAAGGGTTGGGAATTTTATTTTACCATGTTTCAACAAAGAGTTCTAGGGCGTGTTGATGCTCATTTCGCCAAAGAACACTGATATTAAAGAACACTGATATTAGCGTCAACGCACCCTAATCTTTTGTCCCAATAGTCCTTATTGTCCCTAATGTCCCTAGAGAGTGTTGACACTAATTTCGCAAAAAAACACTGGTATTAGCGTCAACACATGCTAATCTTTATTTTTACTACGAAAATCGAAGGGACACGAAAATGATGTTTCTATTTTTTATTTGTTATTTTTTAAAATCTTTCGTGAACATTCGTGTTTTTCTTGGTGAAAATAAAAATAATTTGTGAAAATCAGCGTCATCTGCGGACTGTTCCCGCGGTATTCTCGACAGTTAATAAATAGAGGTAACTTCTAAAAACTTCGACTGAAATCGACCAAAATCGATTTTAGTCAAGATATTTAATCGAATTCGGTTGATCAAAAAACGAGTTTTTAGAAGTTCCATAGAGACAATGATCATCAAATTATTAGAAAACGCACGGTGTTATTGTTTTTTCAGCAGTATCACCATTTCAATCCGATTGTTTCGGGCGCGGCCTTCTGGAGTGGTGTTATCGGCAACCGGTCGGCTTGAACCGAAATTGCTGGTCTTAATTCTGGTCGCGTTCCAACGGAGGGAACCAACAAAATATTCCATAATCACCATCGTTTTAACCGACGAAATATCATGTTTTTGTGTGGCGTTTGCCGGATCCGTACTCATAACGCCGTCGGTATGACCTTCAATCTCCAACGACGATTCCGGATCATTCGCCCGAATTTCTCCGGCAATTTTGCGGAGCAATTCTTCTGCGTTGGGGTTTAATCGCCAACTCCCCGATTGGAAAAGAACCTGATCCGTAATCTCCATGCGAGTCCGTTCACCATCAGAAGAAACAGTAACACCCGGATGATTAATAGCCGGAATCCAACGTGATGTTGGAATGGGCGGAACAATCGGTTTTGAAACAGTGGTCGGTTGTTTTTCCTGTCCGGCTTTCTTTTCATTTTCCGCTAACGTTTTTTCCAACTCGGTAATTCGTCGGTTCAAAGCGTCAACATCGGCGGAAGTTGTTGCAGAATTATTGACAGTCGGGATCGCCATCATACTGATACTTTTACTTTCAGGAATTGGTTTTTCTGAAATAGCCGAAGGAGTTATCGGACGGAATACCATTGTTTTTTCCGAAGAAGACGTTGATTGGTTTTCCAACTCCAGAAATGTAGGCGGTCGATACGAAATCGTCGGAATCGGCGTCGATTTTGATGCAATCTGTTGCGTTAAATTTGGTTGAAAGGGAATAAGTTGAAAAGGAATATCAGGAATGGGTTGATTTGAAGCGAGTTGCTGGGAAATCGGGAGTGCAGAAACGGGTTGAGTGGGATCACTTAGAGCAGGCTTCTCTTGTGTTTGAGCCGGAACAGGTTGAGTGGGAACCGGTTGAAATGCCGATTGCGGTTTGTGAGACAAACTTCGGCAACCAATGTTCAAAAAAACAAGTCCGATCATAAGTGTCAGGCAAACGCCTTTGATTCGAACGGACAGCCGGTTGTTTATGAAACGAGACATGTTTCCAGAAGGGGGAGGGGGAACGGGTCACGATCAAATGTACACCCATATATTACAACCCAAATAGAACTCCGGTCGAGTTTTTTTCCCATTTCAACAAAATTCAGGTTAAATAAAATCAGATTGCAACGATTACAATGTTCGTACCGCTTGCGATTTTATGAAAAATAGCATAATATAAAATGCAATTATTCAATAAAATTTCCGTGATCCATTATTTTGTATTCGTCCCGCAACAGGGTTAAGATTGAAAAACAAAAATTCCACTGAATAATTACAACAGTCAACACAAATCGGGTGAACATCGGGTGAATTAGGAATCACTTTCAGGAAATTATGCACGTCAACGATCTCACTAACCGGAAATTCGGAGATTACCATCTTCTTCGCAAAATTGGCGGTGGAGCGATGGCGGAAGTGTACCTTGCGGAACAACATTCGTTGGGACGTCGGGTTGCCGTCAAAATTCTAAAACCCGAACTGGCTCACGACGAAACTTATATTAAACGTTTTGTCCGTGAGGCAAAAGCGATTGCGGCGTTAAGTCATCCGAATCTTGTCCAGATATTTCAGACCGATTGTTTGGATGGTTTTTGGTTTATTGCTCAGGAATATGTTCAAGGTCAAACGCTTCAGGAATTAATTCGTCGCGAAGGGGCGTTGCCGTTCCAACAGGTTGCGGACATTCTGTGGTATGCCGCTTCCGCACTCGAACAAGCGGCACAAACCGGAATTGTTCATCGGGACATTAAACCGGATAACATCTTACTCGGCGATAACGGCGATGTGAAAATCACCGATTTCGGACTTGCACGGGTTAGCGGTTCCAACGGTTCCGCAACTTCCGCAACCGCGTTGACTCAAATCGGTATGACGCTCGGAACTCCGCTTTACATGAGTCCGGAGCAGGCACAAGGAAAACCGTTGGATCATCGCAGCGATTTGTATTCGCTTGGAATAACCAGTTACCATGCGTTGGCTGGACGACCGCCGTTTCGCGGTGAAACCGCTCTTTCGGTTGCGTTGCAGCATGTGAACCAACAACCGGAACTCTTGGAAAAATTAAGACCGGATATTCCGCCGCCGTTGGCACGAATGGTTCATCGAATGATCGAAAAACAACCCGAAAAACGTTTTCAGTCATTTTATGAGGTTCAGTTGGAATTGCGTGAACTTTATACGGTTTACCTGAATGATACGGAAGCGTCTTCACGGTTAGACGGTTGGGATCGGTTTTTTATCGGGCGCGCCGACCAGCGGCTCCTCGCAACAACCGAAAAACTTCAACGAGTGTTGCAACACGAAAATCGGTTGAAAAATCGGCAACGTTATTTCCGTTTTTTGGGATTATTGATTTTTCCGGTGGTGTTCCTGATCGGTTTTGTGCTTGGTTTTCTTCGGGTGTACTCAATGTCCGACCCGTTGGAAAAACCGGTTTCGGCTCGAATCACCAAACGGGACACCGTTTCCGAACAATGGGTTTACGCCTGCATTCTGAACACAACAGACGCATGGCAAAGTATTCTCGATTATTTTCCCGAAGAGGAATATTTTTGGGGACGTAAAGCAAAACGACAATTGATTCGTTCTTATTTTCACGAAGGAACTCGTGGTGATCCGGTCAATTCACTCCCTATTTTTCAGGAGTTTGCCGATTTCAGCGATATTGAGGTGGAAGATCAAGCGTTGGGTCTTGCCGGTTTGGCGTGGTGTGCGGCGGAAAATCAGGAGAATATGGAAACTGCCAAAGAATATCTTCGTCGTCTTTACGAATTGAATTTTTCCTATTCCGACTCGCTCCTCATCCAAATCCTAGACGCCGCCCACAAAACAATTCAAAGAAAAGAAAACATCACTCATCCTACTCACATTCCGTAACGCAACATTACCGCAACCAAAGATCGCATCAACTATCTTTGGTTGCGGCTCTGCCGCGATGGGAACATAGTAACATTGACCGTTATATTTTGTTCCGTCATTTATGGTTTGTTGCCGCTTATAATTTTAATGAGATCACTGATTCTTTTTTGAACCGGTTTTCCCACATCAAAGGTTTGATTCACCCCTTGCGGTGTTACATCAATTTTTAACGGAGTATCCTGTACGTTGATGTATTGAGTTTCCACGAGTGAAATGGTGTAATAACTGTTACTATCAACATTCTCTGTTTCCTGTTTTTCGACTGTAACTTTGTATGTTCCGGCTGGCGCGCCGGAATATTTTCCTAACACTTTAATCGAAATCACACCTTGCGGATTGGTTGTTCCGCCCGGCGGCCATCGGCGATCTTCCGACGATTCCGTATAAAGAGTTACCATTGCTCCCGCCAATGGTTTACCGTCTTGAATTATTGTAATGGTACAGGGATAAAGAGTTGGCATTCCTTCGGGACGCTGTTCCCTCATACAACCAACCATCAAGACCAAAAAAATTAGAAACAATATTTGTTTGAACATATTTATATTTAGATTCATCGTCATAAATTTGATTGCCGTTTTCGGCATTGTTGTTGTTGTTGTTGTTGTTGTTGTTGTTAAAAATTGAAAGGAAATTGGAAAAACAGTTTTGGGTTCTATGTAACTGTCTATTTTATTGCGGTGATAACCTATAGCGCCGATAGGGACGTTCGGATTATAGCCCGCCCCAACGGGTCGGGTAACGAATAATAAAAAGGTAGCCCTGAAAGAGCGTCAAGAAATGATGCTGTTTTCACATTGACTGCACAAAAAATAATCAACCGTTTATTTATCCGTCGCCCTTTCAGGGCTTTGACTATTATTGATCTTTACCCGCCTCGTTGGGGCGGGCTATAATCGCAACGCCCTTTCAGGGCTAAGATTGTAATTCCACAATTCATGAACAAAAATATTAAAAGAGACTGTTACCTTTCCATTTCCAGCCGCGTTGGCGCGGCTGGAAATGTTTCGGCAGAACATGCCGAATTTTCGTTTCAAAACAATAGTTATGGTATTCCGGCAGATTCGCCTCCGTTAATAGACCCCAACGCTCCCCAAACACCGAATGGAGACGCTCCTGCCATGACGGCGGGATCACCGGGTTTAACAGTGGACATATCTGTTCCGGCGGAGATATAGTTAATGTTATCGGAAATAAACCGAACCGATCCATCTCCGAGCAAAACATTGACGCCGCCGCGATGATAGGAATTTGCCGAGAGGATACCGCCGTTTTGATGTGCACGACCATTTAGACAAGAAGGGGAATTAGGCGGAAGGATCGTTGAGAACCTACAGGCGGGAAGTGAACTGAGAAACGGAAAATTCGCTTGATACTGATCGGGATCATTTGTAACATCCGTACCGCTGGGCTGATAATATCGGTTAAAACAGTCGGTATCTGTAACGGCATAACTTCCGGCGGTTCCTAATGTATTAAGACACATTTGAGGAGTCATGGGAAAGTATGTGATCGGTTAATGTACCGATATTTGTTTTGATACTTCCCCGAATCGTTCCTTTCACACTGGGATCAAGGATACCGCGTTCACTCATAAATATTGTATTGCTCAATCCGTCGGTAATACTTGCAAAAGTTTTTGCCTCTTGCAAGGCATTAGAATATTTCATCAAGTCTGTAGAACCGTTAGCCTGTGCCGTTACGTATGGACTGCGCAGGTCGCAATAACCACTTGTATTTTCCGTGAGAGACGAATCGGTCACTGTACAATGGTATCTGTTTGCCCGTGCAAAATCTCCTAACGAAAAAACATAACTGGAATAGGTTAATTTTTCATTACCGTATTGTGCAATAGACTCTGCTTCTGTTATCCCTAATATATCTAATATCTCAGAACCTCTGGGTTGGCACTCATTACTGGGAATATATGCCTGCATATCCTGACCGTTGTCTCCAACGGCATCGGACGGACATAAGAAACTGTTCACTCTTCCCAAAACTGCTGGAATTCTACCGTAAGTGTACCAAGAAGAAAAATTAACCATGCCTAGTTGCTCATACCGCCATTTTTGTTCAATAAATTGAAGCAACGGTACTATCGGAGTTGCACCATCACTGGTGGGCGGGATGATCCCCATTGTCTCGTGGCATGTGTGGTGTGCCAGTCCTAATTGTTTGAGGTTGTTGGTACACTGCATTCGTCGGGCAGCTTCCCTCGCTGCTTGAACGGCGGGCAACAGAATAGCGATTAACATCCCGATAATCGCAATCACCACCAGAAGTTCGACCAACGTAAAGCCGAACCGTGAAGAGCGAACAAAAGGTAAAAATTGTGTTGAAAAACCGTTGAACAACCAACACTTTTCACGCTCAATTCTTGCCTTTTCTCTACATCTAGCCCCCCCCCCCCCTGTCTTGCCCATTTTAACATTGGGATTTTCGCAAAAAATACGGCAAAAATCCCGACCAAACACAACACTAAATTCATCATTGTCATTCTCCTTATTTTCTAAGGTATTACTGAAATAATTGCGATTTGCTTACCGCAAACAAACAGTAAAAAAACATAATCGCAATTGACTCAGATTCACAGTTTACGATGAATCATAAAAATTGTCAAGCGGAAAAATTTGTTTTTGACAAATTTCCGAAAAAATTTTCTAGCGTTCACAGAAACAAGTCGGCTATCGTCAACGCGACCGTAGGTGAAAACCTTTTAGCAAAAGGCCGCCTACCTAATAAGGTCGCCTACCTTGTATTTTCAAGCACAAACAGTATTAACCTCAACCCCATTAACCCCAACCCCGCATTCCTAATGAATGTATGACGGCAGATCGCCCTGAATGACAGACAATGCGTTTTCTGCGGCGCGTTGTTCTGCTTCCTTTTTTGACGCGC
>JAIRLW010000047.1 GCA_031259095.1 Planctomycetaceae bacterium
CAATGTCCCTAAAGTCCCTTAAAAATCCCTATGATTTTCGCAACATATCAGCGGAATATTTTTTTACACGTATGGATATTTGGAAAAACAAAACCTCATTTTCAACCTAATTTTCTTAACAAAACAACCTCAGTAGCCAAAGATACAACATCTATCCAACCTTATTACCTTATTAAAAACGTAAACGAATAATGAGGTAATAAGGTAATAAAGTAATAAGGTCGATTTTTGTGGGATTCATTGCTACTGAGGTTGTTTTGTTAGGAAAAAATTAGGTTGAAAATGAGGTTTGCGAAAACTGTTAAAGATGTTTTGGAAAATTCCGCTGATAGATTACAAAAAATTTTGTAATCTATCAGCGGAATTTCCGTGATCGGTTATTTTGTCTTAGTCCCGCAGGGACGAGAGGTGCATAACCGTAGGTGAAGCGCAGCGCAACCTACGGTCAAAACGCCCATCACACCCGAAAAGCCCTGCAAGGGCGAGAAGAGGAGGACTTGTTTTATCTCGCCCTTGCAGGGCTTTGGATCGTAGAGACGCAATGCATTGCGTCTCTACAATCCGGCGATTGCGCTGCGCTCCACCGCCGGTTATGCACCTCTCGCCCCTAGCGGGGCTAAGATTGAACAACAGAAATTCCGCTGATAGATTACGAATTTTTAAAGAGTCCTATCTATTAATTAATATTTACGGAACAGTTTTTAGAAATTCGGTATATTCATGATCGAGTTCCTGATAAGAACGACCAGTGAGTTTGCTTAGCGAATCGGGACGGGCGGCTCCGGTATAAACTTGCCGTAACAGTTCAAGCGTTGCGCGGCGATAACGACCATTTTGATGAAGCATCAGAAAATGGGTCATTCCGGCAGATTGAGAATAAAGTCTCGCTAATCGGGGATGAGTTTGAAAATCTTTTCTCCCAAGTGCAACCGTTGCTTCAAAGGGAAGATAAAAAAAATAGTCCGAGTCAAACCGATGAACTTTGGCGGCAAAAAGACGCGAGTCTTCCTGATTGCCAAGTTTATATTGATTTTCCTCCATTCGGAATGTCTCCATGAACATCGCAATTCCCTCAACAATCCAAAAATTGTTTCGCACGCCCGGAAGATTCGATTTCGGACGCGCTTCCTGAAAAAGTTGATGAGTTCCTTCGTGATACAACGCTTTACGTACCGTATCCGCATTAAACGTGTCCATGTCCGCAGACGCTGGAAAAAAATAAGAGATAAAACGTTGCGGATGATAAAATCCGTTGGATTCACGAAGTTGGGATTCAAATCCTTGTTCCAAATCTTTCAGAAAATAAACGTAATCCTTTTTATTGCGGAAAACATAGACGCGGTGCCGCGGCAATGCGGTAGTCGGCGGCGATTCGGTAAATAGTTTCGCTAATTTTTCTTCGCTCAAAAGCATATTGAAAAACAGCATTTTCCACGCCCGATAAAGATGTTCCAACCGCCGACTCATTTGAACTCCTTCTTCAAGACTGTGATTCGTTAAGAGATCATAATGTTCCGTCGCAATTTGCCAACCGTTTCGGATATCGGCGTGAAATTGGTTGTCCGCATCGATGTTGCCCCATCCTAGTTTGGGAATCATTCGTTTTCCTGATTCATACTGAACCGTAAACTCCGCCGGAATCCAGCCAAACACCGGATGATCGACAAATCCTTTTTTCAAACGCTCAATCTCCCAACCGGTACGCCATTGCCCGTTGAATCGTTGAAAACCGAAAATCTGCCGTACCATTTCGTGATCGGGATTTGTTTCCAGAACTTTAACCGCCAGCCGCATTGCTTCGAGACCTTGTTTTTTTTCAGCCGCCGTAACCGCTTGACGGTAAAAGTTTTCGGCGATTTCCTTTTGTTCTTGGGAAACTGAAACAGGATCAATGCTGAGTATCGGCAACATGAGGAGCGGTTCCTCTCCGGCAAACAACGGAAAAGAAAAAAATACAAACAGAAACAACAGGAAAAACAGAAAACTGACTGATTTCATTCAAATTTGGGATTTAGAATTATTGGGGTTATTTGAATTTTGAATTATTTGAATTAATGGTTTGAGCCGCAAGCGTTTTTTATTGCAATGATTGCAATTCGCTTTCCGCCGCAGACCGCCAATATAACCGAATAACCGATTGTTGTCGATTTTTATCGTCGATTATCGAAATTTTTCCAAAAAAATCAAAAAAATAATAATTATGTCTATACAAAAGAAATAGTTTGGGTATAAAATACAACATAGACAAAATACGTTGTTTTGGTAAAATAACGAATAGTTATCAATTAATCTCAAAAAATTCATCTTGACATGTTAAGCCGAAATCGGCTATAGTCACGATCAGCGTAATACTTTTACGGAAATATTCCGTTTTGATCGGACAACATGCCGGACAGTTTTGATCCGACGTTTTCCTGATTTACCGCGAGACAACTATGCCAATATCGGATAAATTCAGTACCACATTATTTTCAACTTCACGAACATCGGAACCCGTGTTGCCGGAACGAACAACGTTGCAGTCCCAGCCGCCGGAACGATTGACGTTGGAACTGGACTTTGCCCGTATTGCCCACCAATCGAATACGACAAGTCAATCACATCCGCATGTTCTGTTTTCGCCGATTCATTATGAGCCGGGTTATGCGTATCCGCTTTTGGTTTGGCTGCACGGTTCGGGCAGTGATGAACGTCAGGTGATGCGGGTGATGCCGGAAATTAGTATGAGGAATTATATAGCGGTGGCTCCGCGCGGTTTGCCCCTTACCAGCGAACCACACCGCCCAACAAATAATTTCGATGTTTATTCGATTCTTCGCTCCCATACGAAGGAACATTATGATTGGTTAGATACTGATGAAAAACTCGCCGAAATAGAACAACGTGTTTTTGATTGTATTGCGATTGCTAAGGAACGTTGTCATATTGCGTCTGACCGCATTTTTCTGGCAGGTTTTGGCAATGGCGGAACGATGGCGCTTCGTTTGGCGTTGCTTTATCCTGAAAATTTTGCGGGAGCCGCCTCTTTGGATGGAGCGTTTCCCAAAGATAAACGCATTTTACACCGTTGGGAAGATGCCCGATTACTTTCCGTTTTTCTTGCCGTTGGGCAAGGTACCGACGTCTCTGCGGAATCGGTTTGCCAGGTTCTGGAATTGCTGCACACCGCTGGTATTGCTATCAAATTCCGCGAATACGCCAACAATGGACTCACTCCGACCATGCTTCAAGACCTTAATCGTTGGATAATGGATATTGTTTGCACTTAGATCGTTTGTTGCAAAAATTGACAACGCATCCGTCATCCGCAAAAAAATTATATAACTGTTTATATCAATAATGGAGCGTCTCTAATAATTCCACGTTCCTATCATCAGGAAACCTCTAAAAATTCGTTTTTTAACCACTACGTTTTATGAAAAATCATTTGTCCCTTTAGTCCCTAACGTCTCTCAATAATTAATAATCTCCTCTTGGTTTTTAGCAAATGATATTTTTAGAGTTTCCCCATAGAATTATTAAGTTACGTTGCTCCCGCTAAGGGAGCGTCGCGTATAATTCTACAGGTATCATTCAGCGTTACAATTTGAAACAAGTAACACACCACTTTGGCCGGTGGGAATGAACCGAACTTGTTAGCGTGCCGCTCCTATTCTAAGAGCGATATTCTGTTGCCGTTTCTCGGCTTAGTGTTTGTTTCCCACTTGACGATAAAAACAGATTATTGGGTATGTAATCTGTAAATTTTGTAATCTATCAGTGAAATTTTCCAAAACGTCTTTTAACAGTTTTCGCAAACCTCATTTTCAACCTCATTTTTCTTACTAAACGATTTACCAAAAAACCTCAGTAGCCAAAGATACCATACATACGAACCTCATTACCTCATTAACAAATCATTTTTCAACAATGAGGTAATAAGGTTTTATTTTTTTGGAGATTTATTGCTACTAAGGTTGTTTTGTTAAGAAAATTAGGTGGAAATGAGGTTGTTTGTCCAATATTCATACGTGTTAAAAATATTCCACTGATAGATTACTAAATTTTTAAAAATCTCTTAATTTCAAAAGAGAGAATGTATGAAAGTCGTACCGGTTGAATTTTTTAATTTTTTAATTTTTGTAATATATCAGTGGAATTTTCCAAAACGTCTTTTAACAGTTTTCGCAAACCTTATTTTCAACCTTATTTTTTCCTAACAAAACAACCTCAGTAGCAATGAATCCCACCAAAACCGACCTCATTACCTTATTACCTCATGATTCGTTTATGTTTTTAATAAGGTAATAAGGTTGTATCTATGTTGTATCTTTGGCTACTGAGG
>JAIRLW010000061.1 GCA_031259095.1 Planctomycetaceae bacterium
ATCTTTTGTAACAATCGTAAGACCGATTGAGCGTTCACTGAATTCGTAAAATCCGTAATCGTATTTTCCGGGAACATGTTTCGGCTTGTGATAAGTGATAGGCATTCATAATGTTGACCTCGTGATCATCAGTATAAAATAGCCGTCAAATCTTGTCAATATCTACTTTTTAAAGTGACTGCGGTATAATCGTATATCTTTGTTATTCCTGATTCATTGCGACCAGCCGTCTGATTGCCCGATATGCTTCGATGACAAGCCAAAGAGCAAGCAGAACAATAAAAGTTCCAATAACCGTTAATAAGTATTGACCTTTGGGAAAGAACACAAATAGAATATTGTACGCCATTGCCCAAAGCGGAATGATAATCATTACAGCGGCTGGAATCAAAAGATACACAGAACGAACCTTACGTCGCATCAAATAAACGCTGCCGACAAGAAGCGTCAAACCGGCAACAACCTGATTGCCCGCGCCAAAAACAGGCCACAGAATCAAACCTCCGGTTCCATACGGAGCCGTCGGATTCGCCTTACACAACGCCAATGTTACCGCAATCGTCAATCCAACCGCTGTTGCAATGTAACGGTTTTTTATCGGCGCAATACGAAGCATGCCGCCAAGCTCTTGTAAAACGTAACGCATCAAACGAAGTGCGGCGTCAATTGTTGTTGCGGCAAAGCATGCAATTAAAATCGCAATAATTCCCTGACCGAATTTGATTGGAATACCAAGTAAATGAATAAAATTCGCTCCGCCTTCAATAAATGTTCCAACCTGTTCGCCAAGATTCATCGAAGCCCACGAACGATCATAACGAAGATTCCACGCTTCTCGTCCTTTGACCATCCCGACCATCTCCGTCGATGGAGCCGATTGAATTGATAAATGTTCGGATAATTGAATTTGTTTGTTCAGATCGTCAACAGTTTCGACCAACGCTTTTTGACTTCCGGTGGCAGCCGCAGCGGATTGAACGTTTGGAATACCAAGTCCAATGCCAGCCGTACAACTCAGAATAACAAGTACCGCCAACGCCGCTTCAAGTAACATTCCGCCATAACCAACAAACGAAGCATCACGCATTGACGCAACTTGTTTACTGCTTGTCCCGCTGCAAACCAAAGCGTGAAAACCGCTCACCGCTCCGCAGGCAACAGTAATAAAAAGAAACGGTAATATCGGCGGCGCACCAGATTGACGGGCTTCTGAAATCCGAAACGGAGGAGCCGAACCAAATAAATCAGCCGCTCCGGTTAATCCCGCAAGAATCAGACCAATCACCATCAACCCCAACGCAATATAAAGAATCAAACTGTTCACATAATCGCGCGGTTGGAGCAATAACCAAACCGGTAAAACCGACGCAAAATAACAATAAATAAACAACGCCCATGTCCAAAGCATTGTCGGATTAAGCGAAACGTGAATATGTTCCAAACTAGGCATGTAAAACGAAAAACCGGAATAACTCGCGGAACAACATACCGTTATCCCTAAAATAATAATCGAAACCAATGAAGCCGGAAGCAATGAAATCCCGTAGCGGTAAAGAACCGCTCCCAAGACCATCGCTACCGGAATAGAAAGAACAGTCGGCATGACCGACTGAGGATAATCTTTAAAGGTCATTGCAATAACATTGCCAAAAACAGCAACCACCACCGCCAGAATAAATGTTAGCAGAATAAGAAATAACAGTTTTGCCGACGGCGATAATACTGTTCCGGCAATATCGCCTAGCGAACGTCCTTTATTACGGAGTGAAAGAACAAGGGCGGTAAAATCGTGAACTGCCCCAATGAAAATACTGCCGAAAACAATCCAAAGCAACGCCGGAAACCAACCCCAAATAACCGCAATCGTCGGACCAACAATAGGTCCGGTTCCGGCAATCGCGGTAAAATGATGACCGAAAATCACATAACGGTTGGTCGGCACAAAATCAATGTTGTCCCGCAATTCCACACTCGGCGTGATTTCCGCCGAATCAAGTTGGAATATCTTACGGGCAAGGAATTTACCGTAAGTGTTGTACGCCATAATAAAACCAAAAAACGAAGCAAAAGCAATCAAAAGCGTTGACATGGTTGGTGAACAGTGATACGATGGTACGGTTGAACATGAAATAATACGGTTGAACATGAAATAACTTGTAACGATTCAGTGCGGAAGGCAATGGTGAAAACTCTTTGGCAAAAAGTCGCCTCTCTGATTACCCGCAACTTCCAACATAATCAGGAAAAAGATATTTTACCGTAACCCATTACCGTATTGACTATTCATTATAGCAGAAAAACATCCCAAAACAACAATGAAATTAGGGAAGAGCTTTTTACGGCAATCATTAAAACAAAAAGGAGTTATCGATGTCGATTGTTTGGAGTGAAGGAATAATCCACGATGTTGAAATTCGTCCGTTAAAGACACAAACAGATTCACGCGGCTGGTTAAGCGAATTATTTCGACGCGATGAACTTAAACCGGAACAGTTTCCGGCAATGTGTTACGTTAGCGAAACGTTGCCCGGCGTAACACGCGGACCGCATGAACATGTCGAGCAAACCGATTTCTTCGTCTTTTTCGGTCCCGGCGAGTTAAAATTGTATCTTTGGGACAATCGTTCCGAGTCGCCGACGTATTGCTATAAAATGATTGTTCCGGTTGGCGCGTCCCATCCTACCGCAGTGATTGTTCCGCCGGGTGTTGTCCATGCTTACCGTTGCGTGTCGGAAATTCCGGCGTTGACGTTGAACGCTCCCAACCAACTCTATGCCGGAAAAGGAAAAAAAGAAAAAGTCGATGAAATTCGTCATGAAAATAAAACGGATTCGCCGTTTGTTCTTGATGAATAATTGTTTATTTCAACAAAATCGCGTTTGTTTTTTCATAATATTTACAACAACGATTTATGCGACCGAACATTCTTTTAACAGGCGGATCGGGACAAGTTGGTTACGAATTGATCCAAACACTTTCGCCGTTGGCGGAAGTTCACGCTATCGATATTCAGGAGGTTGATCTTTCTGATCCGTTGGCGTTGGAACATGTTGTACGAAAGCATGAGCCAATGGATTTGATTGTTCATCCGGCGGCATTTACGGCGGTTGATTTAGCGGAGGAGCAGCCGGAGTTGGCGCGGGCGATCAACACCGAGTCGTCTCAAATTCTTGCGGAAGAGGCGGCACGACGAAATATTCCAATGATTTATTATTCAACGGATTATGTTTTTGACGGTCGCCGGTCTTTGGCGTTACGTTACACGGAAGACGACCGGACGTCTCCGCTTTCGGTGTACGGATTAACCAAACGCGACGGCGAAACAGCAGTTCGGACGACTTGTAAAAAACATTGCATTTTGCGTCTTTGTTGGGTTTATGGTCTTCGGGGCAACAATTTTTTTCAAACCATGTTGCGGCTCTATCATCAAGGTAAAACGCCTAACGTTGTTTGTGATCAGATGGGTTCGCCAACCTGGTCGCGGATGATTGCCATGACCACGGCGATCATTGTCTCAAAAATGTTGAACGCTCCCCATGACGAATACGATGGATTTTCGTGGGGGACGTATCATGTTAGTGCGGGAGGCGTTGCGAGTTGGCATGATTTTGCAACAGCGATTTTTGTTGAAATGAACCGCCAAACCGGACAGAATATCGCATTACCGAAACCGATTGCCTCGGAGGAATATCCGGTGAAGGCGGTAAGACCGAAAAATTCACAATTAGACAACACGCGATTGGAGGCAATATTGGGATTAAAACTTCCCGATTGGCAAACACAACTCGCTTGGTGTTTGGACGCGATAAAGAACAAATAAACAATGATACGCCTATTGGGGCTAATATAAAAAATAAGTAATATATCAGTGGAATTATTGTTTGAGGTTAAAAAAGTATTTGCCCTGAAAGGGCAATAGGATTATAGCCTACCCCAACGGGGTAGGGGTAAGTTCCCCCCGTCAACCCAACGCCCTGAAAGGGCAACAGGAAAATAATTAAATGACGA
>JAIRLW010000153.1 GCA_031259095.1 Planctomycetaceae bacterium
CAGAACCTGAAATCACGGTTTTACCGGTTAAGTCAACACTTGATGTAACCGCGATGCCGTCAGGAATAAACGATAATGTTCCCAAAACCAGTCCGCCGAAAAACGAAACGGATAAAAAACCCAAAGAGGAAAAACCGCTTTCGGGAACTGTTTTATAGTAACAGATTGTTTTAGTTATTCCTGTTGAGGAATTGTAAAAACAATAAATATTAGTCCTAAAATCAATTATTGCGTTCATTATCAAGAGGCGGGTGATCCTTTCGCTAAAGGGTTGCCCGCTTTTATTTACCTACCCAATAATTTTAGTAATTGTCTATACCCTAGCCCTTTTGAAAATCGTTTTTTGAACTGTAAAAACACCTTAAATTGCGGAGTTAAACGAAAAGATAAAACATGTTTTTAAAAGGAAAACGGTATAAAATAGCCGTCAAATCTTGTCAATATCTATTTTTTAAAGTGACTGCGGTATAGTATTACCCCGTTGGAGCGGGTTATCATCCTATTACTCTTTCAGGGCATTAGGAAAAAGACGTTTGATCGTTATGAAAACAATGGTGAAAATAGACCGTTACATCACGATTTCTTGCGTTAATCTGCGTAATCTGCGGACGATTTGAATTATGTGTCCGAGCGGTTAATAAAATAGACAGTTATAAATATTGCGCCGTTCAATGTATAATTTAGTGTACATATTTTCCGTCTTTCCAAACCCAAGGCGTTTGCGGAACCAATAAATCATCGGGCATGATTTTTTCTTCGACTAATTCGTAAAACAATTTCTTATTTTGTTCCCGAATCATTTTTCGTTGTTGCCAGACTTTTAAACTGTGTGTAATCTTTTGTTTCAAAAATTTATTTTCCGTTTGCGACCATTTTTCCAAAATTTGTTCCGCCCGCGGAGAAGGACACAACATCAATTCTGAAACTATTTCTGATATTTCCGACATTTCTTCTTCATTTAATCGTTCAAAAATATCGAGAATATAATCAGGATAGCCAATAAAAGAATAGTACGAATATTCGGACGAAAACATTCCATTATCTCCGGCTCTTGATGAAAACTCCGACATAATCGCCGCTAAAACAATTTCTCGGTCAACTTGGTTATTACAAAGTTGTTTAATTGTTTTTTGTGTTTCCGGCGTCGTCGTTCTCAGCAATACAGTTACTAAATATCGCGGAAGATGATTATCCACAAGAGTATTCCAGACAAAATTTCCATCCGAAGAAAATACAGGTACAAGATGATCCGTATCCGCTTTAGGAGTTATTGGTACGTTATTTCCGTTCCGCAACTCAAAATCGTTTGCAAATATCTTGAAAAATTGACTAAGTGTTCCGTCCAGATTTTCCGCAAACCAACGGTGAACATCTCCCAGCGTTTTTTTCGTTTCGATGAACACTTCGTGTCCGGCTGCACTTTGAAGACAAGCGGAAAAAAAGGCGGATTCATCGACTACGTTATACGTTACTCCATGATATGTTCCCCCGTGATGTATTCGATATTTCCGAAACAATAAATCTTTGGACGTTTGGTCTAACGGCAATGAAGTAATCCAAACGTTAAATTCTTCTTCTTTCACTCGCCATAACTGCCTAGAAATAGCTTCGACAATCGTTAGGTTTAATCTTTCATTGTCTGCTCTCTGCAATTTTGGATCGGAAAGGACATGAACAATGTATTCACGAAAAATCGTATCCAACAACGGATTATCCACATCACTATAGAAAATAATAGGATCGATAATGGATTGTTGATAACGTTTGGTATTCGGTTTCACAAGATCAAGAAAATTTTTATGATACAGAATTGTTCTGAATAACGGAACAACCTGTTCGTTTTGATTTTTCAAGAGTTCAAATTGTCCATTGTGAGTTGTCGCGGCATAACAAACCATCTCGTCAAAATATTCCTTGCTGCCGTCTATTCCTGAAACATATAACAGCGGATCCCAACCTTTTTCGAATCGATAATAATTTTTTTTCCATTGTTCGGCAAGCGGTTTTCGAACCGTTTCACCCATTAACTTAATTGCGGCGTCAATCAATATCGCTTCATTATTAGCGAGATAAACACGCTTACCAGACCACGTATTGGGAGGATTGATATAATTATTGTTCATTGCAAAAGGCGGTCGTTTGCCGAAAGATTCTTGAACCCAGTTTGTCAAAAGTCTGCGGCATTCCTCTTCGGTTGGCGGATCGGAAAGTCCATATTTCAACCGCGCAACTGAATCTAATGCTGTTTCAATTTTTTTAACACTCGGATGATCATTGGGATATTTTGAACGTTCCCTCAATAAAGTTTTGTTTAACGATGGACACAGCAATGACCAATGTTTCAGAACATGCTTATCCCAATCGTTTTTCTCCGGCTCGGTGAGTTCCGCAAGAACCTGAGCCAACAACCAAGCATGAATTGCGGCAGACGGCGAAAAAGTCTTATTCGGAGAGAAAGAATAATTTTCTGTTTTTTCAAATGAACCGCTGACGTCACGAAAAGGTGATGAATTTTTTTGTTGAACGACAAGTTGACTCTTATTATTTTCAAACCGCCACCAGTAACGGCAATCAGCATAGTACCTTTCTAATTGCTCTTTTCTAACAGCAGGCGTTAATGTTTCAAATCGTGTTGTAGAATCAAATAGTTCTTTCACTTCCAGAAAACGTTCTTTACGGAAATTGTCCCAAGGAAACCATATATAATGTTGTACGGTATCTTCACCATAAAAACGTTGTTCCGGCGGACTCGTCCATTCCGGAACTTTCGCCTTCAATTCGTCCACACGAATTTCCAACGGCGTTTGACCAAGATAAACACCATTACAGTAAACACTGTTGTTTTCGTAACTTCCAGAATCTACGTGAATTGTCCGTTTTTCCGGCGGGATGTACGGATCCATGCGAGCCGTTGCCGTTAGCAAAATGAAACTCAAATACAATGTTCCCGCAACAAAAACCGGCAGCCGCCATCGACCTTTCCAAAACAGCCAAATTCCAAGAAACAACGGAAGTGTTTCAAAAAACAATCCAATCCATCTCGCCGGAATGCCGTTTAGCAACAACAATTGGTCTTGCCAAAACGTTTTGTCCATTATCGTATGGACAAGAATTATTCCAGAAACAATAAATATCGGAAGAAAAACCGATAAAAGCATCAAGCGGAATATAAACGGTTGACGGTTTGTTCGTTTCATAATTGTGTTGAAAAAAATAATTGTTTTGAAATTTTAGGAACATTAAGGTTTTCGTACATATTTTCCGTCTTTCCAAACCCAAGGCGTTTGCGGAACCAATAAATCATCGGGCATGATCTTTTCTTCAACTAAGCCGTGAAACAATTTCTTGGTTTGTTCTTGAATTTCTTTTCGTTTCCGCCAGTTTTCCAGATTACGGGTAAAATGTTGTTTCTCTATCGGATTTTCCGTC
Organism: Planctomycetaceae bacterium; assembly: GCA_031259095.1. Lineage (GTDB taxonomy): Bacteria > Planctomycetota > Planctomycetia > Pirellulales > Thermoguttaceae > WRKP01. The sequence goes on from JAIRLW010000153.1 coordinate 3,430, forward strand.
TGCGACCATTTTTCCAAAATTTGTTCGGCTCGCGGCGATGGACAAGATCCTAATCTTAAAGCCGACGTCATTTTTTCATCGCGTTCTTTTAATGTTTCAAAAATATCAAAAATAAAATCAGGAAAGTCAATAAAGGAATCAAAAAAATTAGCAGTGTCGGAATTGGAATAGATCATGCTCCGCGGCGAAAATTCCTGAACAATCGCCCATAAAACGATTCCTTTGTCCTGATCATTATTACAAAGTTGTTTAATTGTTTTTTGTGTTTCCGGCGTATCCGTGTTCAGCAATGCCGTGAGAAAATATCGGCTAAATTCCTTCTCACTCACCGTAGTGTTTTGGTCAACAATATTACCGTCCAACATTCTGTAACTATTTTGTAGATAAGGGTTAACTCCAAATTTGAACTCTTCCGAAAATTCTTTAAAAAATTTACTAAGCGTTCCATTGGGATTTTCCGCAAACCAACGGTTTACGTCTTCGGCAGTTATTTTCGTTTCAACCCAAATCAAAAAACCGGAAGCCTGTGTAATAAGATTAGCAAACGATTTGACGCCATCGCCTGATACATGAATTCTTCGCAACAATATGTCTTTCGCTGTTTGTTTTAGCGGAAGAGAATGAACCCAAACCGCTAATTCGTTTTTGTCCGTCTCTTTTTGATTGATTCGATAAAGAACAACATTGAAAATAGAACGGTTCAATCGTTCATAACTGGATTCCGTATGTTTCGGGTCGGAAAGTGCGTAAACAATATAGTCGCGGAATATCGGTTCCAATAACGGGTTGTTTACCTGACCGTAAAAAGAAATGAACTGGTGATAAATATCAACACGGCTGCGGTCCAACATCCGTTTTTGATACAAAAAAGTTTTGAATAACGGAATCACTTGCTCATTTTGATTTTCCAGAAGATTAAGGCATCCGTTATAAGTTGTTGCGCAATAACGGACAAAATCGTTAAAATATTCTGCATCGCGATCTTTTCCTGAAACGAATATCAGCGGCGCCCAACCGTTTTCAAGCCGATAATAATTTGTTTTCCATTGTTCCGCAAGCGGTTTTCGAATCGTTTCCCCCATTAACCTAATAGCATGAGTAATTAAAGATTCTTCTTGAGATGGCATAACGCCCACTTGAGCGCCATTACCATCTACATGCCTAACATAACAATAGGTTATTGCAAAAGGTGGTCGGTTGTTGGAAGATTCTTGAACCCAGTTTGTCAAAAGTCTGCGGCATTCCTCTTCGGTTGGCGGATCGGAAAGTCCGTATTTCATGCGTGCGGTCGAATCCAATGCTGTTTCAAATAGTTTCACACGCGAATCCGCCGGATTTTTCAAACGATATTTTTCGGCTTCTGACGCTAAAGCCTCTGTGAGCGGAGTACGAAGCAATATCCA
>JAIRLW010000164.1 GCA_031259095.1 Planctomycetaceae bacterium
AACGCTTTCGCTAGGCGTTGGCAACAAATACTCCCAAAGTCAAAACTAGGTTGCGGGAGACTTTTCGATGCGATAAACCCCTAATAAACCCCTCGTTGTCAGGTTTTGTTCACGGCCCCGTTCACTGATGGAGGCTCACTTCCAGACACTTCCTTGCCAAAAACGCCCGGTTTTTAACAGGTTTTTTAACATAGTTTTTTACAAGTAAATAAACATAGAAAAGGGAAAACTACCCAAAGTGTTTTACACAAACCTAGAAAATACAAAGACTTACGAAATAAGCGGTTTCCCACATCACTCGTGCAATTGGAAATGAACAATAAAAAAAACAACCCCTCACCCTCAGGTAGGCTATAATCTGACCGCCCTTTCAGGGCGAATACTTTTTTAACCTCAAATAAAAAATTCCGCTGATAGATTACAAAATGTCGCAATCTATCGGTGGAATCTCTAAAAATATCGTTTGCTAAAAGATTTTTAATTATTTTGATTAATTGATCTTGATTATTGGTCCCAATTGTCCCTTTAGTCCCTAAAGTCCTTTTTTGAGAGACATTAGGGACTAAAGGGACATGAGGGACAAATGATTTTTCATAAAACGTTGTGGTGAAAAAATGAATTTTTAGAGATTTCCCTAATGTTTTTCGAAATCTTTACTTTATTAGATTTCCGGTTGAGTGGGTTCTGGTTCTATTATTTTTGCGGTTTGTTCCGGTTCTTGGTCAGGATATTTGATTCGTCCGTGCATGGCGGCAATAATCGACTTAATGACACTATTCTCAATAATTTTCAGTTCCCGAAGAGTAAGACCGGAATCGTCAAATTGTCCGTCGTCGAGTTTTTGTTTGATCAGAACATGAACCCGGTTTTCGATTTTTCCCGGAGTGGCGGCAGTTCCCATACTTCGGCACGCACTCTCACACGTGTCCGCAATCATCAGAATAGCCGCTTCTTTCGTTTGCGGTTTCGGTCCCGGATAACGGTAGGTACTTTCCTCAACCTGTTTCGCCGACTCATCCTTGTTACCTTTGGCGGCACGTCCGTAAAAGAAAGATACTAACGACGTTCCATGATGTTGTTCAATCAAATCAATGAGCGGTTTGGGTAATCGATGTTGTCGGGCAAGGTCGATACCGTCTTTGACATGGGCAATCAGAACAATAGTGCTGACTTGCGGTTCGATATGATCGTGAATATTATCCAATCCTCCCTGATTTTCACTGAAATATTCCGGTTTCATAATTTTCCCGATGTCATGAAAATACGCCCCAACCCGTGTTAGCAAACCGCGTGCGCCGATTGCTTCGGCGGCGGTTTCGGCAATCGTTCCGACTTGCATGGAATGTCCGTAAGTTGCCGGAGCCAGCCGGATAAGACTCTGGAGTAACGGTTGAGACACATCGCCCAACTCCAGCAAACTCATATCCGTCAGAATACCAAACGGTTCCTCAATAAACGGCAAAATTCCCGTCATAATCAAACCGGCAAGACAGGACCAAACAAAATTGAAACCGGCGTCGAGTAATAACGGCATTCCTAACGGCGAGTTATTGAAAATACCGGTTGTTACCGTCAAAACAAAAGCAACAATTCCTGAAAGGAAACTCACCATCACCAACTTTTTACGTGACCGCAACCGCCCCAACTGAACAGCGGACGAAATCGTCACACAAAGCAAAATCATCAGTAAATCGTTCCCTCCGCCATTGCCGAAAACAAAAATTAACGTCAAAATCGTCGATAACACAATGGCCAGTTCCCAAGAATAAGTAATAGAAACAATCATGACAAATAACAGAATCGGGATAATTTCTCCTTCGGCAATCGTTAGTGAAAACCGGTGAATACATTGCGCTGCCGCCACCGCCAACACCATACCGCCCATCAGAACCGCAAAAGATAACGGCGATTTCGGACGGCGGCGTTCCAATCGTTGCACAAAACCCCACGCAATAACAATCAAAATAAAAATAGTTCCCCAAACCGCCTGAAAACGCAGAATCTTGTTACTCGTAGAATATTTCAAGAGAGCGGCGTGATACTCGGCACGTAACAACGCCATTTTTTCCGCATCCAAGATTGTTCCCTGTTCCACAATAACCTGACCCGGTACAAACTCAACAGTAATATCTTCTATTGCGTTTGCTGCTTTTCGTTCCAACTCGGCGGTGGTATTTTGATCTTCGCTGAGTGTTTCTTCCAGTTTGGGACTAAGCCAGTTGAACAGCTGATCGACCAGAGTCGGATTATTCAGTTCGCGCTGCAACGCCTCTTTGAACCGTGTCCCGTCCCGAATCAGAACCTCGCTCACTTTAAACGGTACGGCACGATCCGAAGGTTCGTTTTTAAGATAAACAAGAATCTGATCCTGACTTCCCTGTTCCGCTCCATAATTCAAGGCTCGAAGTGTTCCGTGTAACTCAAACGGCGTAAAAACCCGTTTGAGACGATTATTGAACAGATCGAAACTGGTATCGTCTTTGAAGTAAGCGACAAACGCTTCAAAAGCCTCACGCGGATCAACCGTTTTAGGAATCGGGTCTTTTCCGCTCGGCTTGAGAAAAAGATACCACATTTCTTTTCCTTTCGCGTCCAGTTGATCAAACGATTGAGCGTTAACCATCGCGGCAACCGTGTTCCAAAGTGATTCACGGAGTTGAATGAGCGGTTTGGGATCGTTGATAAACACATGAAGAGATTCCCAACTTGCCCGTTCTTTGGCAAGACGTGTGGCTTCGGGACTGACAATGGAAAATGCCGTGTTACAGACAAGAGAACGTTCCGTGATGGTGTTGGGACGAAACGAAAACGGCGGATTCCACGCCTCAATCAAACAACTAATCGCAACAGAGGTCAAAAAAATGATCAGGAGAAAAGAACCCCAATGATTGCGTTTCAATTCCGCGGCAAATCGGGAAAAACCACCCTGCGACGCGGAACGTAACGCCACACGTTCACTACGGGTTCGACGAGATGGTAATGAAACCGTTGGAATCGAACTTGACGAATTTTGTGTTGACATGTTAAGGGTCTCTTGGCAGGTTAAAATCGACCGAAATCGGTCAAAATCGACTAAAATCGATTTTAGTCGAAATCGACCGATCAAAAAACGAGTTTTTAAAAGTTCTCTATTTTAATTTTTTGTTGTTGTTCTGATTGTTGGTCCGGTGCGTATTGGTTTTTCATTGGTTGTCTGCTGGTCAGCCGGATTCAAATCCCACGACTCCATCACGGTAAGTTGTGATTGATGCGTCATATCGTAATTCAACGGCGTTACCGCGATCAATCCTTGTTTCAGGGCGGTTAAATCAGTCATTTCCATTGGTTTTTCCGGTTTGGGCTGCCGTGCGTCCGGTCGTCCGGTCAGCCAGTAATAGAAACGTCCCAACGGATCGGTACGACGTTCAAACGTTTCCCAATATTGCATAACATCCATTCCGGCAATTTTAGTTTCGGCTTTATTTTTGCGAAGAGCCGCCAACGGAATGTTAATATTGTAAAGCCGCGGTTGTTGATCTTTTTGTTGAAGAATCTTTTCAATCACCTCCGCCGCCCATTCCGCTGCCTGATGAAATGGTTCGTTTTCGTCATATTCCAAAGAAACGGCAATACTGGTGATTCCGTAAAAAACGCCTTCCACCGCCGCCGCCACCGTACCGGAATAAATAATATTGATTCCGGCATTCAAACCGCCATTGATTCCGCTGACCACCAAATCAGGACGATCCGGAACAATTTCGGAAATCCCTAATTTAACGCAATCCGCCGGACTACCGTCCACTGTCCAACCCCAATGTCTATTATCCACAAACACCTTTTTAACCATCAAAGGCATTAGAAATGTAATTGAATGGGAAACGCCGCTTTGCTCTTTTGAAGGAGCCACCACATAAACGTCCCCCAATCGCCGCAACGATTGTTCCATTGCCGCTAAACCGGGAGCGTAAATCCCATCATCATTGGTCAATAATATCTTCATTATTAGTTAATAATTAGTAGTGAATCGTTGCACAAGCGTTATCATAGGATTGAGATTGTAATAATTCAGCGAAATTTTCACAAGAGAACCTCTAAAAATACCATTGGCCAAAAATAAATTTTTTTGTATTATATCAGTGGAATTTTTGTTTTTTATATTAACCCCGATAGGGGCGTCTGGATTATAGCCCGCCTGACACGGGGTTGTTGTAAGTTTTTACTATAAAAAAACTTATGAAAACATATAAGTGTCTGTTCACTGTCCCGTTCACTCCTCAAAACGGCGTTATTCCCCAGGTATAGGAATTGATGTTAAAGTGTTGATTATAAGGTAATGCCACTTTTGGCAGAGCCTTGAAAAATTCGTTTTTTAAGATGATGTGTCGTAACAAGTTATGTTTGTCGGCGTGTGAAGGTCGGCGTGTGAAGGTCGTCTTGTTTGGTCATCCCATGTGGTCAATATTCCGTTCTTAAAATTGTTTTTGTTCGTAACGGAGTGGGAATGATTGATGATGCGATAAAATTGTTGGATTATCTTGTGGAAATTGGCATCAATGGGATAGAATTATTTCCTGTTTCAGAATATGGCGATAGACCGGAAACGTGGGGATATTCGACAACACATCATTTCGCAATAGAATTTAGCGGCGGCGGTCGGGATAAAATGA
>JAIRLW010000085.1 GCA_031259095.1 Planctomycetaceae bacterium
GCAAGTTGTAACATCACCCAAACCACGACCTCCTCACCTTGCGCATACAAGTCACGAGCAACAGTTTCATTGAAACCATCACGCAATAGCTCTGACATTTCTGGAAGGGATAAAGGACGACGTAACATCGCAATATTATACAAATTCTAAAAAAACAAGAAAAGATCAATTCAAAAAAATTATTCCGCTGATATATTACAAATTTTCTAATTTTCTATGAACTTTTTCTCTGTTTGTTGCGACTCTCATTATGAAAGGGGAAAAGTATGACAACCGAATCCGTGAATTTGAAAATCGTTTACGATGAGCTGTTGGTGTTACGGTGGCAAAACGGTGATGCGGCGGCGATGAGTGAATTGGTTGATCGTTGGCACGCCCGATTGTTTCGGCATGTCCGGCGGCTCACCGATTCACACGATGACGCAACCGAAGTAATGCAGGAAACATGGTTGGCAATGATTCGAAGTGTACCAAAACTCGATGATCCGGCAAAATTTCCGGCATGGGCGTATCGTATTGCATCGAACAAAGCAGTTGATTTTGTTCGGAAAAAGTTACGGTATCGGACTGTTCCGCTTGACGAACCGGATGAAATCGTTGCAAAATCATCAACTCCCAAACACAATGATCTCACCGATTTACTCAACGGGTTGTCGGTAGAACATCGAAGCGTTGTTTCACTTCGTTACGGCGAAGAATTGCCGCTTGAAACGATTGCCGGAATGCTCAATATTCCCCTTGGAACCGTTAAATCGAGATTGCATTACGCTCTTGATTTTTTGAAACAAAATAATAACAACAAGTAATTAAGTAAAGGAGGTGTTTCATGGACACATTCGAAACAAAATTAAAAGAAACGTTACAAAACAACACAAACAAAAACGTTTTGGAAATTCCAATCCCGATGCGGGATGTTTTAATCTCTTCGTTTAAGGGAGAGATGAAAAAATTTTCGTTGATTGTTTGGACGCTGATGTTGGTGTTCGGCGGATTGACGGTTGCGTGCGGAACCGGTTTTTTCTACAGTGACGATCTCAAAACTCAACTTTTGTTAATCGTCATGGCGCACCTGTTCATTTTGTTACTTGGTTTTGTCAAACTCTGGTACTGGATGCTTGCCAACCGTAACGGAATAAACCGCGAAATCAAACGTCTCGAAATGAGAATCGCCGAACTAACAGAAAAATTATCGAATCAATAAATGATGTTGTCCGCTGATTTCGCAGATTTTCACAAAAAAATTTTTTCCGTGTTAATCTGCGAAATTCTGCGGACAATTTTTTTCCCGTAGTTTCCGCGTATTCCGCCGTTAATGAAAAATGAACTGTTATAAATAAAACTAAAACAAAAAACAGGGGATTTATTATGAGAGACAATTTTGAATTGACAGAAACATATATGCAAATGTTTTTTGGAATGTTTGCAATGGCTTTGATGTTACAGTGTGCCGGATTGTTGGGTTGCTCTGGAGAACAAAAAAGAATGCTGGTAGTAACAGCAGGATGGTTTTATATATTATCGCCGCTTATTTGTTTAGTAATTGAACGCTGTTTATGGGAGAAAGCCGGTTATTGGTTACGTCAATTTCTTATGGTTTTCACTGTAATCACAATTTTAATTTGCCTGTTTTTTCTTGCTGTTGTATTTTCGTTATGGCTAGTAGGATTGATTTGGGCATAGTTATATGAAACATTAAATCCTGATTAAATTTCATAACGCCGTTCTGTTAGAACGACGAAAATATTATTACCACAAAATTTTTTATGAACATATATCAGTATAAAAAGCGTCTTGCACGCGCATGCCTTCCAGTGATTATCGCGTTAATGTTCTCGATAATATTTATATGTATCACCGTTATTCCGTTGTCATACGCAGCGCGTACCTTAATTCATAATCAAGATTATACTTGGGCGAGTTGGCGTTATCTCGTCTATGCAATAATAGTCTTTTGTTTACTTTTTATTTACTTAGAATACCTAGAAATCAAAGATTCCCGAAAAAATGGAAACAAATAAAAATGAATCAAACAGCAAAACGGTTTCACTTCATTCGCTGAAGATTTGTCGGTTCGTTTTGCTTTCCGGTTTTGTATTATCGGCGGTTGCAACGATTATGTGTATTGTTTATATGGCAGTGTTTGCCGTAATGCAATCAGATATTTTTTCAGGCAACTGGTGGGCAGGTATATGAATGGGATGTTTAGCATATTCCGTTTCAATGTTGTATTTATTTTTGTCAATTGATATCTTTCAGTTTTATGATGATATTTTTTCTTTTTTGAATCGCTGGGAATGGATGAAAAGATGGTGTGAGTTTTTGATTTTGTCAATGTTTTTATTAGGACATATTTTGTTATATGTGGTAATGATATTTATGGTATTTACGAAAATCGGACAACTGCCGATAATTCCCTGTCTTCTTGCGGCAAAATTATTTTTTATATCAATTATTCTTTGGGCTTTGCATAATGAAGCTGATTGCCAAATTCGTGAAAAAAACGATCCGAATTTTCGGCGTTGCCGAGGATTTTCTTAAACTGCTCGCGTGTGAATTTCAGTTTACGAGAAGGATACATATATCCAATAAATAAGTTCATTTTGTTTCAATGCCTTTTTCCTTAAAAATTCTTTTTGGAGGTTCTCTATGAAAATTACGGCTGCTCTTGAAAATGATTCGGGTATGTTCGTTATGAAAAAACTCGATCTTGAAGACCCGAAAGATGACGAAGTTCTTGTGAAAGTTGCTGCTTGCGGCATTTGTCATACAGATATTGCCATGCGCGGAGGACATTATTTGTTGGGACACGAAACAAGCGGAACAGTTGTCAAAACCGG
>JAIRLW010000282.1 GCA_031259095.1 Planctomycetaceae bacterium
ACAATTTCCCTACAAGAATTGTACGAAACAGTTACGAAAAACAAAACAATCCGAAACAAAAGCGATGCAAACAACATCAAGCGCGCTTTTGGTTTGTTGGCAGAGTGTGTTCCTGACGCCAACACATCCAATTTTGATATTGAGTCATTGATTGTTTTTCAACGTTTTTTATCGCAAGAAAAAAAATACGCCAGAATATATTGTAACAAATTAGTGAATTTTGTTAGGTATATTTTTAAGTGGGGCGGTATTTTCAAGTTGGTCTCGCCCTTTGTGGTTCATTCTTTGAAATTGATACCGCCAGTCGCAATCGGCGACGCAAAAGAAAACCCTCCCCGAAAAGAAGTACCGCAAAACGATATCGAATTGGTTTTAGAATCATTACCTAAAAAAATATCTGATATGTTACGTTTAATGCAGTTGACTGCAATGCGTCCCAGTGAAGTTTTCCAAATGAAGATCGGCGATATTGATATGAAATGGGATAATGATGATTGGCTCTATTCTCCCCCGAAACATAAAACCACATGGCGAGGCAAAAACAGGGCAATCATACTCGGCAGTGAAGAGCAAGATATACTCGAAAAGTATCTTAACGGTGACCCTGAAAAAAATATTTTTTTGAATCAAAAAGGTAATCCTTTTAACACGTCAACCTTTGACAAGGCAATCAGCAAAATAATCAAAAAAAAGAAACTTCCAAAATTTACCCCGTATCAACTTCGTCATACCTCATTAACCAACATATCTGCCGAACACGGAAGAGATGTAGCCAGAGCAGTTGCGGGACATTGTTCGGAAATAATTACGGGAGTTTATGATCATTCTGATTTGAGAAAATTTAAGACAGTAGTTGATTCTAGAAAAAAGAACAATACCCCCTTTACCAGATCAACCCTCAAAATTTTTACCGGAGAATAGTATTATGAAAATCCGACAAATTCGTTATATGGTGTCCAATCCAAAGGACAACGGATATAAAAAAAAGGACAACGGACTTTTAATCCGTAGGTCTCGGGTTCGAGCCCCGACGATCTCACTGTGAAGGGAATAATTCTGAACATTGACAGGTTATTCCGCTGTCAACTTCACAAATTGCCCTCTCTCTGTGTCTTTTTGCAGAGAGAGGGACTTTTTTATGTTTTTTTAATATTTTGATAATGAGGCAGTTCATGGTTGATGTGTCGGCGGTTCGATCCCGCCCCTGTTCACTGTGAAGGGAGTAATTCTGAACATTGACAGGTTATTCCGCTCTGAACTTCACAAATTGCCAGCCTTTTCTAATAGGGAAGACTGGATTTTTATTTCTCTCTTCCCTATTTTATCTATTTTTACTCTACCGGTAAAGACTAGGCACGAATCCCAATGCACCGGAAAATATCTTTGCCGCAGGATTATATGTGGAAGGTGTTAAAACAATTCCTGTGCTGCCTTTGGGTTTACGAATGCTTATCAGGCAACGGTATTGTACAATATTGCCCTTGAGAGCGGTCAGTATTATCGCGGCTACAACCCGATGTTTTTGTACAAGAACGCGAACAGCGGGAGCGGCGGTCGTTCCTTGATGGCAATTTTGAATTTCAAATGCTACGTTAAAATTTCCGCAGACGACACGATTCCCTATTTTATCGAGAGTTTTGATTCGATTCTTTTGAGGTGGGTTATGACTGTATTGAGGTGATTGGGTTCTTTTAATGCTCTGCTGCGAATTAAGGAACTGAGGGTGGTTTTTTCTTGTTTGGCGTCGGTTTCCAGTTGAGAACGTTCGGATTCGGTCAAACGAATTAACACCTGACAACCACGCGATTCTTTTTCTTTACGGTTTTTTCGGGCTTGCTCAAGTTTTTTAACACCTTCTTCTGCTCCTTTGAAAATATTTAAGTTTTTCCTTAGAAGTCATGTTTTTGGTCTCTTTGTAAAATTGGCGACGGGCTTTTTCGATAAATTTGAGGGTCATTTTTGAATTTCCAAAAAGGTTAAAAGGGTTACAATTTGAGGAACGAAAATATTTTGTTGGGTATTAATTTTTTTGAACGAGATTATTTGTTTTTTGTCGCAAGTAATAAAGTAATCGCAGGAAAAAACACTGGCGTAGGCGATGCGGGCAAGGTCGTCTGAATGGTTTTGGGTCAAAACTTGTTTTTGAAGGTAAAGGTCAATTAAATGAGCGGCGATGTCGATGATGGTATTGGATTCGAATAATCTTGTAATACTATATGTTTCGACAATTTTATCAAGTTTTTCAATTAACCCTTCGGAAGCAAAAGCAACTTCGTTGTAAAAAATGGGGGGGCAAACAATTTGAATGATTCTGAATTGCGCTTGAGAAAATCGAACAGGCTAACAACGACAGGAGTATTTTAACTGTTATCAAAAAGACTACAAACAGTGGAGGTATCGAAACAAATTTTTTGACTAATCTTTTGACTAATAGACTTTTTCATGAGAGTTCCTTTCATTGTTTGCTTATAGTTATCACTAATTTACCGTTTGCCAACCAGTCCCCCCAAAAATGCTCGCCACTTTCCACTAAAAATTATTCTACTGGGAACCTCTAAATATACCCTTTTCCAAAAAACAACTATTCGATTTTAATCGATTTCAGTCGACTGAAATCGAAATAAAATTAATTTTTAGAGATGCCCTAATGTTAACTTGATAATGCCATGAATACTACTCCTACAACTAATGACACTATTATGGAACATGATCAACGGCAGTCAAGCGGATAGCCAAAATCAGAAAATTTAAAATAGACTGTTACTTTATAAATTGTTTCAATAAATTATGAAACGCTTGAAAACTTGGTGATCGGTTGGCTTCAACAGTCATGTATTGACCGATGTTATCCGCCCATTGACATTTTTCACGTCCGATTTGCGGATAACCGATTTCTATCAAACGTTCCGAACCTCCACGACAAACCGCGTCAGCCAACCATTCCCATGTTCCACAAATCGAATCCTGTTTGTAACTTTTCAGAACAAATTCATTGGCAAACGGATAGGCACGGCGAACAGCATCAAGATCGCCAAGCAGCCATGCCTCGACTTCTTCAACCGCCAACCGAACTCCGCCAACCGGAACCGGATCACACTGGGAAAAAAGAGCCTCCAACTGTTTATAAAACGTTTCGAAATGACGGTAATCAAGATCAACCACCACAATCACAACCCCATTTTTACGCGGTAACGATTTTCCATACGCTTTCAATTGAATGGTTAATGTTTGAAACAAAATGGTATCCCACGGTAATGTTCTTGCAAGATGACGCGGCATTTGCGCCATGACACGATATTTTAGCTCCTGAATATTGACAATCCGGTATTTGTTCGGTTTGCCTTTAGGTCCTAAGATTCGAGGAATAAGATGTTCCAGTAACAATTTACCGGAAGCATCTTCTACAAGTATTTCAAAATGCACGATAATTCTGTTTTGTTAACACTGTAGGAATTTTTAAACACTAATTCTATTCGATGTTGATCGACTCAATTCGACCGAAATCAAAATGATTACTCCAAAAAAATTAGTCAAAAAAACTAATCAAAAAAATTTGGTTTGGCAAATGGTCTTTTTAAAGATTCCCGTAAACAAAATATTATTTTGAACAAATTTATCGTTTTTCAATTGCCTGCATGAGCGTTGCCAATTCCTTATTGCCGGGTAACCGTTGGTCGGCGAGAGCAAAAATTGTTTTGGCATCTTCATTTCTTCCTTCAAGAGCCAGATCACGAATCCAATGGTAGTAAACACAGAGTTGGTTTGTCCGAAAATTGTTATAATTCGGATCAAGGTAAACGCCTCGATCAAAGAGCAATGCCGCTATATCATATCGTTTCGGAGTATTTTTTTTAATAAATTCAAGCGACCAGTTATTGATCGCTCCCATCAAGTTTCCCCAAGCGTCTTCATTTTCAGGATCAAGGTGTAGCGCTTTGACGTTTATCATTGCCGCTTCAGGAAATCGGTCTTCTGCGTGAATGTCAATACCATGATTATAATAAATGGTTGCAACCAGCTGTACCGGTGAAATTTCACGAAGTTTTTTAGTTACGTCATTTTGTTTGGCGGGAGAATTGGCAACACTATTTGCAGAGGACTGATTACCAACAACCGGAGAAGTTTCTGCCGATACAGGTACGGCGATTCGTTGCAATGTTGCATTTTTCCGCGCCGTTTCATCTTTGAGTTGAAACCACGTGGGACAAGTTGTTTCGATGTCTATAGACGTTCCCTTGAATTTGACGCGGCTCAAAGCATGACCGGGCATTTCCAATGCGTAAACATCCAAACCGGCTTTGTAAGCAAGACAATTAAATAAAATGGTCGCGCTAACACAATTAAAATGTCCGGTTTCCAAAACCTTGCTTAACGCCGTACAATCAATATCATACGGACTGGTCAGAATTTTTTGATGCAATAATTCAAACAGCTTTCGGGGCAACGCTTCAGGCGAACCGTCAAGACGAGCGGCTTGCAACTGAAGCTTGGCTTCGGTAACAATTTTATCGAGTCGGGCTTCGTAATCGCGGATTTTGTTCGGATCGCGGATGCCGTCAACAATCAGCGCGGCACGAAACAAGTCGAAATTGTCCCAGCGACCATCTTGTGCATCCTGAAGTAACGCCCGCTCAACCGGATCAACTCCATAAACAATAATTCCATACTTTGAGGCGTCGTTGGTTCTTCGGTTCAAACGAATCAGGTAACCGTCGCCGGTTACGGCAACATTGGCCGTGTTTGGTCCGACAAAACGCAAAACGTCCTGACGTAAAACATCCTCCGCCGCTTCACGATTGGCATTTCCGGGTTCAGCAATAAGTTGACCGAGAAAAAGAAACGTACCAATAATAAAAACAAGCAGAGTAAAAAAGTCTGGATTCGTGTGTGTTTTTCGGATTTTTTCCTTCACAATAATGTGATTGGTTAGGGACCGAAACGTTACTTGACGGGTAGTAGGTAAAAACGTTGCGCTCATGGTATTGGTCCCCCATGAATCTTGGTGAAATCGAGTTGATAAAGAACACATCGTATGAAACAGAATTTTGGCTCCGTTTCGCAACCATTGACTATTACTATAGACTAAAGTATTACGTTTGGAAACGGAATGTTGAGAATTTTTCGCAGAAAATACCAATTTGTAATCAGAAACAACCAGATTGTAATGATTTGATAAATTATACCAATTAAATAAATTATTCAGATTGTTCATGATTTTTTATCCTTTCTGCATTTAATACGAATCATCAGATAATTTGTTGATAAAATCTGGAAAAAATAAAAAACGTAATTGTTCAGGAAAATCTCAACATTCATTTTTAATTACAGTAGTTTTGAAAAGAAAATTATTGTCCTATTTTGTCTCGTCTTTGATGTTCTATTTGTTCCTAGATTTTAGGTAGGCGATGTTTCGCCGAAATTTTTTGATTATACCGTTTTCACTTTAAAAACCGGTTTTTGAACTGTAAAAACACCTTAAATTGCGGAATTAAACGAAAAGATAAAACCGGTTTTTAAAAGGAAAACGGTATCGTTGATTAATAGCATCGGCGATAGCCGACTTGCCCCAGTGAACGGACGGCAATCAGAATCCCAAAATGGTCGGAAACTCTCATTGCCAACGTTTCACTAATTCCTGCAACCTTTCGGCGAAAGGTCGCCTACCTGGTATTGAACAAACAACACCCCAAAAAAATATGAAATAATCAGAGATTTTTAAGAACGATTTGTATTGCGGCAAAAGATATTGTTAGACAAAAATTCCGTACCGGATTGATCGGTACGGAATAAATTTGATTCAATTGATTGGTCAATGAGTTAAAATATTTAGTTAAAATATTTTAGACCAATTCTTTGAGAGCTTTCAACGCTCGTACCCGCACTTTAAGATGAGCGGGTTTGGCGGGTTTGTTGATGAACTCGCCGGGGCGGAGCGGATTGGGGACATTCTTTTTGGCGGGTTGCGCTTTGACCTGTTTTTTGTCAATTTTGAGCAATCCCGGCAAAACAAAAGAACCGGCTCCCTTTTTACCGAGACTTTTTTTAATCTCTTCCGTCAACGCGTCAAATATCGCGGTAACGTCTTTTTTTGCCAATTCTGTTGTTTCAGCGATATTGGCAATAATCTGGTTTTTGGTGAGTGGTTTTTTGACTTCGGTCGTTTTCGAGTGAGTTTGTGCCATTGGCATTCCTCCATGAGTAATGAAGTTGAAAAAAGTAGTAAACAAAACTGCGGTTATTCTAGCACATCCAAACCGGATGACAAGACCGTCTCCCATATTTTCATAAAAAATTACAATTGACCACAACCGCTGATAATTAGTTCCGTGTCGGTTCTGTCAATACAACTTGCTAGTTTTTGTAGCAAATACTTGTGTAAAAACGAACAAAATAAAAACAAAATGAAATAGTCCGCCGCAATGAAACGGCGAGTAATAATTTGATGAAATGAGTGGTCTTGACATTCACCGCAAACTTGTCATAATATTGCAAGTTTTATTCGTAACCATTTTAACCATTTATTTATAAAACAAAGGTATCAATGAAATCCTTTCTTGTAATATTATGCTTTTTACTTTTTTTATTGTCATTTTTATTGTTTTGCGGAGCAAGGACTCTAGCGCTTAAGTTAGCGCAAAGTAGCGCTACTTTAGTTTATATTGTTGAATTTCATAAATTTCATGTCGATAAAAACGAATGTGAAACATGGGATCAATATTTAGAAGATATTAAATTATATGCTGACTCTTCTAATAATTCTAAAAAAGAAAGATTACAAGTTTATTTAAAATCCTGTGAACAACAAACCCGTCCATCAAAAGAAGTTAATAATCCCTGACTTTCAAATCAACGTCCAATTTTTCGGCAATGCCTAAATATCTTTGATTTTAGGCGCAACATTTAATTTTTTAACAAAAATATGCTAAGTTCACAGGAAACCATTGCGTTATTTAACAAATATGTTATTGGTAATTACACACGATATCCGGTCTCTTTGGTTCGTGGGGCAGGTTCCGAAGTTTGGGATGCGGAGGGACGGCGTTATATTGATTTCTTTCCCGGTTGGGGTTGTGGACTCTACGGTCATTGCCCGAAACCGATTGTCGAAGCCGTACAAAAACAAGTCGCCAAACTGATTCATGTGCCGAACACTTGGTACGCCGAGTTGCAGGGACAATGGGCAAAACTCTTATCGGAACGGAGTTTCGGCGGACAATCGTTTTTCTGTAACAGCGGAGCCGAAGCCAACGAAGCGGCGATCAAACTGGTCAGGTTACATTCGTCAAAGGAACGTTACAAAATTATTACGTTTCAGGGCAGTTTTCACGGCAGGACGATGGGGGCTATTTCCGCAACAGCGCAACCAAAATATCATGAAGGTCTTGGTCCGTTGCTTGCCGGATTTACCTACGTTCCTTACGGTAACTTGAAAGCGGTGGAAGAATCGCTTGACAGTGAAACTGCCGCGATTATGATTGAACCGATTCAGGGTGAAGGCGGAGTTCGAATGCCGCCCGAAGGTTTTTTACAAGGCTTGCGGAAAATTTGCGACGAAAATAAATTACTGCTTGTGTTTGACGAAGTACAAACCGGTTGCGGTCGTACCGGCGATTGGTTTGCGTATCAACATTTTGGCGTGGAACCTGATTTGATGACGCTTGCCAAAGCTGTTTCGGGAAGTCTTGCCGGAGCGGCTTTGCTTGCCAAAAAGGAAATTGCGTCGAGTCTCCGTCCCGGAATGCACGCCGCCACTTACGGCGGTAATCCGATTGCCGCCGCTGCGGGTATTGCCGCTATCGAAATGGTTGAAGCTGAAGGATTACTCGAAAAGGCTAAAAAAATCGGCGATATTTTCCGTACCGAATTAAATGATCTTGCGAACGATGCGGATGTGATTCAGGAAGTTCGCGGCGCCGGCGTGATGATTGGCGTTGAGTTGGCAGTGGAAGGAACTCCGTTTGTCAAAGCCTGTATGGATCGCGGTTTGCTGATTAACTGTACGCACAGCAATATCTTGCGGTTACTGCCCGCAATGAATATCGACGAACAACTTGTACGGGAAGGTCTCGATATTCTTGCCGATGTGCTGAGAAAATAAAATGATTTTCTCAGGAAATGAAATCTCTAAAAAGGGAACCTCTAAAAATTCGTTTTTTAGCCGCAACGTTTTATGAAAAATCAACATCATTTGTCCCTAATGTCCCTAGAAAAAGGGACTTTAGGGACTAAAGGGACATTGGGGACAAATTAAATTAATTAAAAATCTTTTGGCAAATGATAGTTTTGGAGGTTTCAATTGAGAAATAGGCGATCCTTGATTTATCTGCCTATAATTTGCTTGTAATAGTCCTCAAAATCCGAAACAATCAGTAAATTTTAACGCCGACTAAATCACAGCCTTCGTTTTCAAGAATTTCACAGGAGATGAGTGAACCGGTTTTGAGATGTTCACCTGTTACGTAAACAACCGGATCAATATCCGGCGCATCGGCAAATGTCCGACCAATAAAAAGATTCGGTTCCTTCCGACCTGATTCATCAACGTAATTGCCATCAATCTGGACATTGAGAATTTTTCCCTTTTGACGCGCTGCACGTGCAACAGAAAACTTTTCGCAGATTTTGTAAAGACGGTCAAATCGCCGATCAGCAACACGCTGCGGTACACGATGTTCAAATTTTGCGGCAGGCGTTCCCGCTTCGGCGGAAAAAGTAAAAACTCCAGCCCGCTCAAATTTCCATTTTTCAACAAATTTCAGTAACTCCTCAAACATCGCGTTCGTTTCGCCCGGAAAACCAACAATAAACGACGTCCGAAGAACAAGATGATCAATGCGTTCCCGTAATTTTCCTAAAAGTTTTTCTGTTTCCGCTTTGGTAACACGACGATTCATTCGATGTAAAATGTCGTCGGCGGCATGTTGTAACGGAATATCAATATATGGTAACAATTTTCCTTCGTTTTTTCCGCCGGCAGCGAACAGCTCAATCAGTTCATCGTCGAAAAATTGCGGATAAGCGTACATCACACGAATCCAACGAATCTCCTCAATCTGTTCAAGTTCCCGAAGTAATCGAGTTAATTGAGGTTTACCGTAGAGATCGGTTCCCCAAAAGGTTGTTTCCTGAGCGATAACAATCAGTTCTTTAACGCCGGAATCCGCAAGTTGGCGAGTTTCCTCCAAAACAGATTCCATCGGTTCACTGCGAAACGTTCCGCGAATATTCGGAATCGCACAAAACGTACAATGCCGATCACAACCGTCAGCAATTCTCAAATACGCAACATGTTTTTCCGTCAATCGCTGACGCCGTTTAACGGAAACAGTTTCTTCCGAAACATTATCGGGAACTCCAAACCATTCGTCAACATCAGGATATTCGGCGGCAAGTTTTTCAATTCCTTCAAACTTCGGCATACAACCGCGAACAATAATTCGACGAATATTTCCTTTATTTTTCAATTCGATCAGAGCGTCAAGATATTTTCGTGCTTCATCTCTTGCGGAACGTAGAAACCCGCAAGTATTCAGAATAACCGTTTCACAACCATCCGGTTCGGTTCGAAATTCAAAACCGGCTTGTTTCATTTCCTGAACGTAATATTCACTGTCCACAAGATTTTTCGGACAACCCAATGAAACAATAGAAAAGGTTTTGATCGGCGCTGTATTCATTCCAGTAAAAATATCTTGCCAAAAACAAATTTGTCTTACAAAATTATTGTCCTTTTAGCCCCTATTGTCTCTTATGTCCTATTATGTTCCTAACATTTTCAGTTATCGGGACGCACGGCAATGCGTCCCTTAACTGATTTTCCGTTAAGATGCGGCATTTTCGATAGCGGTTTTTAAACTTGCCGCCTGTTGTAAACCGACCAACCGATTAACGATTTGCCCATCCTTGAACAGAATCATGGTCGGAATACTCGAAATGTCATATTTAACCGCCAACGCTTGAAATTGATCAGCATCAACTTTAATGATTTTAGCGGTATTGCTAATTTCAGCGGCGAATTCTTCCAGAATTGGTCCTTGCATCCGGCACGGTCCGCACCACGTGGCAAAAAAATCAACCAACACAATACCTGATTGAATCGTTGTATTAAACTCCATTTCCGATCCAATTACCGAAACATGTTCGCTCATAACAAAACCCTTTCACTGTAAAATTTAACAATTTTACTTTTACGTTTAGTTTTTGAAATTCGTAAAATAATTAATCATTATCGGGAAACCTCGAAAAAGACCATTTGCCAAAAACGAATTTTGTCAAAATAAAATTAATTTTCAAAGATTCTCAATAAGGGTCTTATTATAATCTCGTTTATGATTAACGTAAAGGGAAACGTTAAGAAAAAAAAATTTTTTCTTAATGTTTATAGGTTGGTTGTTAAAATGGGTAAAAATTTTAAATTGTTTCGGACTCTCAGAAAATAATCTTCGAAAATCGGCGTAATCTGCGGATTTATATCATTTCTGTTTTACTAACTGCGGCGGCGAAGGCGATGGCGTGTGATTTGCAGTGGGAGATGGAGATTTGAATTTCTGAAAGTTGTTTTTCTTCGGCAATTTTTGCGGCTCCGCCGTGTAATTGGATACGTGGTGCGCCGCTGGATTCGTTGACGACCTCAACATCTGTCCACGCAATTCCCGAAATCCAACCGGTTCCTAATGCCTTGAGTACCGCTTCCTTTGCTGCCCAACGACCGGCAAAATGCTGATCCGAACTTTTGCGGTCGGTACAATATTGGATTTCCCGTTTCGTAAAAACACGGTCAACAAAATGCGATCCGTGACGCTGAACCATTCGGTCAATCCGTTCACATTCGATAATATCCGTGCCAATACCAATAAGATTCATAAAATTTGTGGTTTGGGAATGCGGTATATAACGGTCTATTGGCTGTTTTTGTTAAAAACAAAATTTTTGAAATAATTAAAAATATTCCTTGTAAATTCCGCTTGCCAAAAAATCGATACAAAAAAATCGCGTCCGTTGTGTTTGATAATTGCTACGGTAAAACCGTTTGGCTACTGTTTTTTCAGAAGAGTATGAGTGAAACGGTAAAGCAGCAGAAACGCCAAAGCGGTAAGAACGGAAACAAAAAAACCGACCGGACTGATAGGATTAAATTGTTCTTGTTTCAAAAATTGTGAAAGGGTAAGCGGTCCGAAACAACTGGCGGCAACACCGATAACAAGAATGCCGAAAACACCTTTAGGCTCGCCGCTTGGCAGACAGACCTGAGCGGTCATTCCGACAACGATACCAAAACCGAGCCAAAGAAAAAAAAGATTCACCCACGCTTGCGCCGACGCCGAAAGATCCATGTTCATGATCGGATGTTCAGAATCCGTAAGGAAATAAAGTGCAATGGCATGAAATCTGTTAACAACTTACCTATTACCTAAAATTTCAAAAAAATACAGGTCTTTCGGATTCTGCTACTTTGCCCAGATTTTTTATGTATTCCTTAACGAATTACTAAGTTTCTAAAACGACGTATCATGTTGCGATTCTTGCATTGTTGCCGCTTCGTTAGGAAAGGGAAACTCTGTACCGCGCGGAAAATACTGAACACGGTTATTCATGTAATACGGATTCGGCAACGTCATTCCGTTGGAATACACGGCACAGCCGGTTGTTCCCAAAGAAAGGACTAGCAGTAAAACCGACAACGAACCGAGAACCAAACGACCAATAATAGGATGGAGATTCATAAGTGTTTTCTCCGATTAACGTTAAGTTTGTCAATTTCTGACACAAACCATTGATTGGCATTTCAAATTCAAAATATCAATAATGGGTTTTACAAACCCAATACTTATTTTGTTATCGGTAATCAGTAACCGTCAACTTTAAGGGAAAATTAAGGTCTTGTATTAATCTGGATTAAGGAAAAATTTCATTTTTTTGATTTAAGTCAACATTTTCAGTTTATTCCTGTTGAAAACCCGTTAAACCTGTGTCATAATGTCTTTTTCGTTTTTCCACCATTTTTACAATATTCACCTTTTTACTTTCCACAAAACGATGGCTTACCACATTCTTTTGGTCGATGACGACCCGGATTTTCGTTTGAAGATGAAACAATCGCTCCAGAGTACCGGTTTTGCGGTGACGGAGTCGGCAAGTGAACAGCAGGCTTATGAACTTGCCCGACGTTCAAAATTTGATCTTGCAATCGTCAATCTGATTATGGAAAACAGCGACAGCGGATTTACGTTGTGTTATCATTTTAAGAAAGATTATCCGAACATGCCGTTAATTCTGTTGAGCAGTTCGACGAGCGATATGGATATTGAATTTTCAATGGAGTCTGCATCGGAACGTGCCTGGATTAAAGCAGATGCGCTGCTCAATAAACCAATCCGGTTTGAACAATTACTGTTCGGCGTGCAACGTTTACTCGGATGTCTCGCCCCAACAGGACACTAAATGTTACCGTTTATGAAAATGTTTTTGTTGTCTTAACGCCGTCCGCTTCGCCGAGTCAGATATTCAATAAGAGCCTTATCGAATTGAACACTGGTATCCAACTCAACATAATCAATCCGCGTTTTGGAACAATCATGCCGAAAACGGTTACGAAATTCCTCAAGAGCTTCAAGATAACCCCGCTTCAACGCTTCAGCATTGCCGGGAATTTTTTCGTCCGATTCAGGATTAACTAATTCGACACGACCTTGAAACGGAAATTGCGTTTCCGCTTCGTCAAGAACATGAAACAGAATAACGTCATGACCGGAATGACGCAAACGATGGAGTGATTTCAATATTTCATCAGCATCGCCCAACAAATCACTAAAGACCATAATCATACTTTGTCGTTTCAACATTGCGGCAAGTTGCATCAACGATGCGGCAATATTCGTTTGACCGGTCGGTTGCAACTTAGAAAGAACGGAAAGAATTGTCCCTAATTGCGTCCGGCGCGATTGCGGTTTAAGCGACTGTTTAATTGTTTCATCAAAGGTTACCAAACCAACCGGGTCTTGCTGGTGAATCATCAGGTAAGCCAACGCCGCAGCTAAACAAATTGAATAATCAAATTTGGTCATCTCCTGCCGATAAGTGTAACCCATCGAACGACTCGAATCAACCGCAAGATAACCCGTCAAATTTGTTTCCGCTTCATATTTTTTGACATAATATTTTTCCGTCTTGGCATAAACAAGCCAATCGATGTCCGACGGATCATCGCCTTGCGTGTATTTGCGATGTTCACTAAATTCAACCGAAAAACCGTGAAGCGGACTGACATGAAGTCCGTGCATAAATCCCTTGATAATAAATTGCGCACGTAAATCAAGCCGCTTAATCGTTTGAATTACTTCCGGTTTCAAATATTGTTCCTGACTTGCCATGTTTTTATGTATCTTCCGGTTTTTGGATTGATTTTTTGGTATTTTTCAGTATTCCCAGTACTCGTATAAATCAGTACTTTAAATCTCACAAGGCTTCATCCGATTTTCCAACGGCTCAATCCGCGTTCTTGTTCGCTAAATTCCGCACCGACTTTAACTAATTTTCGTCCGTCTGTTGTGTAGGGAATTAAATAATCTTTGGAGTCTATCTGTGCA
>JAIRLW010000390.1 GCA_031259095.1 Planctomycetaceae bacterium
TGTAAGTAACATGTGCAGGGCGGTAACATTGGATGCTCTGAAATAATGGGAATTATACGAAAAAAACAACGCTTTTTGCATAAATACAATGCAAATTTCTAAAACAAAAATATTCTAAAGGCAACTTCTAAAAACCTCGACTGAAATCGACCAAAATCGATTTTAGTCGATATTCAGTCGAATTCGGTCGATCAAAAAACGAGTTTTTAGAAGTTCCCTTAATTTTGATTATTTTTGGGTTTTTAGAAGTTCCCTCAAATCATCGTTCTGACTTTTTAACCTTCAATGTCATGATGCGGTCACTTCATTCGTTGCGTTCAATTCTTAAATTTAGGAACGTGAATATCAAATGAGTTTCCGGCAACAGGCACTTCGCAGCTCAACGGCGTCGTATTGTAGTTGCTGTACTTGACATCAATCAACGAGCGGCTGGATTCACCGCTTTTGCCCGCGACTTCTTCAGTCGCGCCTTCAATATAAACTTTGTACTTGCCGGTAGGCAATCCGTCGTTTGTGCTGATGGAACCCATAACATATTTGCCGTTTGCGTCAATATTTCCTTTCGCGGAGTAAGTTTCCGTCGAGAAAACCACCGTACCGACAGTCAACGGCGTACCGTCGTCAAATGTAACTTTTCCGCCGAGTTGTACTTTTCCATTGCCGCATCCGGCAAGAAAAAAGAGAGTAAGAAACAATAAAATCTGTTTCCCAATTGTTATTTTTTTCATTGTTATTTCCTTTGGGTAAATTATGGAAATGTTGGTGTTAATAAAACGTAAGATCAAGGAACACCTTGACCTTACGTTGACGATTTGGTTTCTCACGGAATCGACACTGGTTTGCCATCTTTGACGTTTCCGAGCCGTCCGAGAATGCTGTTGGCGTTTGATACCGGACCGGCAGGAACCGTCACGGAGATCGCTTGCACCGAACCATCGCCCATAAGAAAATTCACTGTTCCGGTGTGATTGCTTCCCCATTGCGGTTGACCTTCGTCGGCTTGATTTGTGTTGCTTCCGCGGTCACTGGGACCACGCGCGATGCGTCCATTGAGGCTGCGTGTGGCGGCAAAGTAATTCCATCCATAGCCGCCGATTAAAATCGTACAATCGCTGAATTTCCAACGATTATCTCCAGAATTTGTACTGTTTGTTCCGCATTGACCGACAACTTGATTCCAAGTATGCTTTTCGCCGACAACAATTTGATTCGACGTTCCATCCGCCCACCAAGATATGGAATCGCGCGGTGACCATGTTGCCGCTGTCGTGCCGTCACTCCAAACCGCCACGCGAAGTGCGCCGACTTGCAACGGTGCGTGACTAGTACTTGTCGGAACACTATTGTTTAACCAGCCAGCCCACACCTGAGCGTTCTGTCCCATCACGAAAGCGTAATCGCCTTGCGGACCGTGTTGTCCTCCGTTGTTTTGAACCCCGCTGCTATCGGTAACATTGGCTCCGTTACCGAGATATTCTTTTCCGCTACGGCGTGAAGGACATCGAAAAACGTGTAATCCTGAACTTATTGACGCTTGCAACTGTGTTGTTTCCGCTGCGGTTGCTCCCAAAACGTTCCAGAATGATCCGTTGTGCATTCCGGTCGGAAGGTTGAAGTTGTCTGTCTTGGTTTTGATCAGGTCGTAGGTTGTCTGCTGTTCCATATACGGCAAAATCAACACCCAAAACGACGCATTCGGATGTGCTTGATCTGTATTTCCGACTGTTGCGGGCGGCAGACCTTGCATGGTATCGTGGAAATTGTGCACCGCAAGACCAATCTGCTTGAGGTGGTTGGAACACTGCATTCGTCTTGCCGCTTCCCGCGCCGCTTGGACTGCTGGTAACAGAAGAGCGATTAACACGCCGATAATCGCTATCACAACCAGAAGCTCAACAAGAGTAAATGCCAGAAAACCAACAGCAGAAGGCGGTTTAAGAAAGATTTTTGCAGAATTATCGTTACGAAAATTCGTAAAAATACGATTACCGGCCCCCCCCCCCCTTACCTATTTTGACATTTGTCTTAACATCGAAATTGACGTTAAATTCGGCATTGAACAAACTTTGATTTTGATTTGTCTTTTTCATTTTTAATCCTCCATTTTAATTTAGTTAGTGGATTCGATTAAACGCTACAAAAATTATTGACACTGCGAAAAATTTTTTTCTTTGACAAAAAAGAAAAAAATGCCATGCAATAAAAAACAATCTTGCGTGAAAATTCTCATTTCGCACAAACACGATTTGTGCAAAACTCAATCAAATTTTCCGCAACTTAACCTCGCGGGAATTTTCGTTACAAAAATTCCAAACCGCACAATTTCGCGCCCTCAAATCGACGCGGTGCGGAATTATAATCCAACTTGAAAAAAAACACAACCCCAATTTTGTCTGAACTTTGATTTATTTGATTATTATGATTGGTTGGAACGCGGGCGTCTCGCCTGCACGTGTTGACGCTTTCCAACGTAACGAATGCAGGCGGGACGCTGGATCGCCTACCACAAATGACATCTTTTAACAGTTGGCGATCTTTTTTGAGACGCAAAGCATTGCGTCTCGACCAAATGATTTGGTTTTTTTTGATCAAACGATTCATACGAACAATCATTTTTTATTTGAACTTCGATCAACCGGCACAACAATCAAATAAATCATATAAATCATAGTTCAGACAATTTGAACTTCGATCAACCAGTGCGACCAGCGGGATTGAAAAACATACAACTTCGTTTTGCTATACTCATCACACTTTAAAATTCGTTTTTTATTTTTTGTAACGAAAAATCAACTTAACCGATTCGATAACAGTATCTGCATATTTTGTGCGTCAATAATTTCGAGTGTCAATCAGTATTTCAGTCCCGCTAGGGACT
>JAIRLW010000404.1 GCA_031259095.1 Planctomycetaceae bacterium
TTAAAGGGAACTTCTAAAAACTTATTTCTTCACAGACTAAAATCGACCGAAATCGACTAAAATCGATTTTAATCGATTTCGGTCGATCAAAAAATAAATTTTTAGAAGTTCCCGAAAAAAAAATTTACCTGGAAAGGCAGACGCTCCGGCATCGAGTAAATCTTTAATTGATAGGATCATGTCATCGGAATTTTGGTATAAAGACGGTTTACGTTTTAGTTGCAAGGGTTGCGGACGTTGTTGTTGCGGCGAACCGGGGTACGTCTGGGTAACAACTGCGGAAATCAACCAAATGGCAAAAAAATTGGGGATTTCGGCAATACGGTTTGAAGACGCATTTGTTTGGACGGTGCAGGGTAGAAAACGCTCGCTTCGGGAATTTCCAAACGGCGACTGTGTTTTGTTCAACGAAAAATCACACGGCTGCAAAGTTTATGAAGATCGTCCCGCCCAATGCCGGACATGGCCCTTTTGGACACAGAATATCGATTCACGCAAATCATGGGAAAAAACCGCAAAATTTTGTCCTGGTTGTAATCAGGGCAAAACTTATTCTCTCGAAGAAATCGAAGAGCAAAAAAATAAAATGAACTTTTTCTAAAGGGAACTTCTAAAAACTTATTTCTTCACCAACTAAAATCGATTTTAGTCGATTTCGGTCGATCAAAAAATGAATTTTTAGAAATGGTCTAAAATGAAACCTTCTAAAAAATGACCTCTCTAAAAATTCCTATGCTGTTTATTCGCTGACGATTAATCAGACGAATTTGTTGTTGTGTTATTGACGAAATACAATTTTGTTGTAAGATAACTCGTTAATAACAAATTTGCCATTAACTCATTTTCCTAAAAACTCCGGTAAAAGATTACTTTGGTCGATTTCAGTTCGTTTCTGCCGATAGTCTGTTTTTCTCTACATTTTACATTCATAGGTTCCCATGGATCAAACACATATTAATTCACGCCGTGCGATGGAGTTGGAAACGATTCTGAATTTGAGCCGATTGCTTAGTTCGGAACTTGATCAGCAGGTTGTTTTGTCGGCAACACTTGATTTGTTGCACGATGAACTTGGTTTAACCCGCGGTATTATTCTGTTGGTAACGCCCGATAAGGAAGGTCTCATTCTCGAAGTGGCGCACGACGCCACGCCGTTTGAACAAGGAAAACTGACTTATCATCGCGGTGAAGGAATGGTCGGACATGTTGTTGAAACCGGACTGCCGGTTGCGATTCCGAAAGTTTCCGAAGAACCCAATTTTTTAGACCGAATTTATAACCGAAAACAAAAAATTAACGGTGAAATCAGTTTTATTTGTGTACCGATTGTTTGCGAAAACGAAGTGCTTGGAACGCTTTCGGTTGATCGGGTTTATGAACCTGATCCTCTGTCGCTCGACCACGATCTTCAGATTCTTAAAATTATTGCGAGTATGATTGCCTACGATGTGAAAGTGCGGCGACAAGCGGCGGAAATACAAAGTTCGTTGGAGCAGGAAAATATACGGCTCAAAAATGAATTACAAGAACGTTTCCGTCCCGAAAAGATCATTGGCAACTCCAACGCGATGCGTGAAGTTTATCAGGCGATTTATCAGGTTGCGCCGAGTGACGCCACCGTATTAATCCGCGGTGAATCGGGAACAGGCAAGGAACTGGTCGCTCACGCCATTCATGTTGCCAGTCCGCGATCAAAAGGGGCGTTTGTTAAGGTGAACTGTGCGGCTCTGAATGAAAATTTGCTTGAAAGCGAACTGTTCGGTCACGAAAAAGGTTCTTTTACCGGAGCGGTTGCTCAACGTAAAGGCCGCATCGAAGAAGCGGAAAGCGGTACCTTATTTCTCGACGAAATCGGCGACTTCTCGCCAATCATTCAGGTAAAACTTTTGCGTGTGATTCAGGAACGCACTTATGAACGGGTTGGAAGCAATATTTCCCGAAAAGCGAACATTCGACTATTATGTGCGACAAATCATAATCTTGAAGAAGCAATGACCGAAGGAACATTTCGGGATGATTTATATTATCGTATCAATGTTTTTCCGATTATGTTACCGCCGCTTCGTGATCGCCGCGGCGATATTATGCTGCTTGCCAACCATTTTATCGAAACTAATTCAAAACGGTTAAATAAATCCATTAAACGAATCAGCGCTTCCGCGATTGATCTTTTGACCGGTTACCGGTGGCCCGGGAATGTCCGGGAACTGGAAAACACGATAGAACGTGCGATTTTACTAAGTCAGGACAACGTGATTCACGGACACCATTTGCCGCCAACGTTACAAACCAGCCGTGTAACAAACACAACCGGAACCGGAACACTTGAAGAACGTGTCGGCGTATTTGAACAGGATATTATTATGGACGCTCTGAAACGAAGTCGGGGCAATATGGCGGCGGCGGCGATTGATCTTGGTACAACGTCAAGAATTTTACGCTACAAAGTTCGGCAATACCATATTGATCCCAAACAATTCGCACGATAATTTGAGGTCAATATCAGGAGAAAGGATTGCCTACTTTTGATTGCTCTCTTTCTAATCTTTGATAGTGGTTTTTGATTCGATGGAGATACGTGTTCGGATTGATGATAGAAATTATTTTGGACAAATTTTGAGGCAAAACACTTCCGATAAGCAATTTTAAATAAGCGGTGTGCGTTCCATACCATGCAGGAAGATTTTTGAATAATTCATCACTCACTTCAATTAAGTGAAATTCACAATCGGAACATTGGTAAAGCGATGTGATTTGTTGTTGTGTCAATATTGAAAGTCGGTCGGCAAGGATATGGAAAACAATTTGATCTTCTTCGTTTTTGTTTTCCATTATCGAAAACAATCAATGCAGAAGCATGAGGAGCATAACATTCATTAAAAGTAAGACAAACGTGAATTTTTTCCATATAAAAATAAAATAACTATTCGGTAACGGTGAAGCCGAGTAAGGCAGGCAACCTTTTCGCCGAAAGGTTGCAGGAATTAGCGAAACATTGGCAATCAGAGTTTCCGACCATCTTGGAGTTCTAATTGCTATCCATACACAGGGGCAAGTCGGCTATCGCCAACGTGATGGCGGGTGAAAACCCTTCGGCGAAACATCACCTGCCTTCGATATAATTACAAAATTTGAATTACGAATTTTTCTTATATTCGAGTAATTTGGCGTATTTCAAAAAAGAACCGACAGAAAAACAGAACGAAAACAAATATCCCGGATAACCATAAAGAAATGCGCCGCGCAAAATATAAAATTTCAAAAACGATCCAACTCCATGAAAAAAAGGACTCCATGAACCTATTTTTATTTCTTCGTGAAATTGTTCTGCGAAAAGTGTACTATAATGTTGAGCTTTATCAATTAGTTGGTTTACAGAATCATACGAATGATGTTCGACGGCTGCTTTGATTGGTCGAAGAAGCATTCCCTCTCGAACTTCAATTCTCTCGTGAACTGCCCGTGTTGTCCATGAAGTTGTCCGGCGATGATATAAACGGCGCGACTGAGTATCGAAAGGAGGAAGTGAATGACCGCGATAAAACATGCGTAAATAAATAGAATAAACCGTATTAAAGTCCAAAGACAATCCGCGGATCTCTTCCAAAAATTTCGGCGTAACAAATTCATCCGAATCAATATGTAATACCCAATCATATTTTGCTTTTTCCGTAATAAAATTACGGGTTTCCCCGAAATTATTGATACCGTCTTGGTGAAACACCCGGACATTAGGAAACGGCGCAATAATCTCCAATGTCCGGTCAGTAGAACCCGTGTCCAGAACCAAAACATCGTCAAACACTGTTAACGATTTCAGGCAATACCCGATTTTCGTTTCGCAGTTTTTTGTGAGAACACATACGGAAATCGGAATAGGAGCGTGTTGCGGGTTCATCATAAAATCGGCTTTCGGCTTCAGTTAATTTGTAACTATTCAGTAGTGTGTTGAATCGTTCATTTTTTGTCCCGTTAGGGGCAAAATGTCGGCAGAAAATAAAGTCAATGAAAAACCAATCGTCCCGTAGTCCTTGGTTGCCAACACCTCGTCCCTAACAAGACGGAAAAAATTTATTACGGAATAGTTACTCGACAAAACATTGCCTACCTTGATTTTGGGCGATCACCAATTGATTTTTGGAGTTCTCCAATTGACTTTTGGAGTTCTCCAATTGACTTTTGGAGTTCTCCAATCGGCTTTTGGAGTTCTCCAATCGGCTGGTTTTTCTACCAATATGTTGTCCCTAACAGGACAAAAACACGGACATTCATCAGTCGCCTACCTGATCGCTACTGAATAGTTATGTTAGTTTCAGTTGATTTCAATTGATTTCAGTTTAGTTGACTGAAATTGACTGAAATTGATTGAAATTGACTGAAGTTGGCTGAAGCCGAATACAAATCATGTTCAAGAGGAGTTATTTCCTAAATGGAGTGAGAATACTATCAAGGAAACCGTTGAACATTGACGTTTCGTAAT
>JAIRLW010000022.1 GCA_031259095.1 Planctomycetaceae bacterium
GCCCCTATCGGGGCTAATGTAAAAAACAAAAAATATTTCAAAAAGTAGTTTGTTATTTTAGGAAAGAGCAAATAAAGTAGTGTTATGGTAAAAACGAAATAGATGGATTCTTTTATCTGTTTGAATAATCAATTACAAAAAAATAACGAATAAGGCGTAAGATGTGATGCGAAAAAAAATTCTTCAGATTATTCCGACATTAGACCGTTGCGGAGCGGAAAAGCAGATGGTTCTTTTGGCAACTCATCTTCCTAAAGACGAATTTGATGTTGAAGTTATTGTTTTAACACGAAGCGGTGCGTTTGCGGAAGAACTTACTGAAGCCAATATTCCAACAACGTTAATTGGAAAACGTTTAAAGTTTGACCCATTCGCTTTCAATCGTCTCAAACACGAAATCAAAACATTCCAGCCTGATTTGGTTCATACATGGCTTTTTGCCGCCAACGCTTATGGTCGGAAAGCGGCGATTGATTGCGGTGTTCCTCATATTGTTGCAGGGGAACGTTGTGTCGATTTGTGGAAACGTTGGTATCATTTTTACATTGACCGATGGTTAGCCCGAAAAACTGACCGAATAGCAACCAACAGCGAAGGAGTTAAAGATTTTTATGTTCAACACGGTTTGCCGGCGGAAAAATTTGTGGTGATTCCCAATGCCGTTTTGCCGCCGGAAACAATCATGACTTCTTCGGTTTCCGTTTCCGCAATGGAATTTCTTAAAGAAATAGGAGTTACGAACTTTGAACCGGACGGCGATTATGTCCCGATTCTCCATTCGGAATATGATTCGGAACGAAAAACATTCCTTCCGGTTGTTCCAGAGTTACGTTTTCGGAAGACGCCGTTTATTATTGGGATTGTTGCCCGGCTTTGGCAGCAAAAACGAATCAAAGACTTGTTGTGGGTTTTTGAGACATTGAAATTTATCAATTTAAATTTTCACGCGATTATTATTGGCGATGGTCCGGAGCGTGATCTATTGCTTCGGTTACGCGATCAGTGGGAACTTTCGGATCGAGTTCATTTTCTTGGTCAGCGTAACGATGTTCCGCGATTTATGGCGAATGTTGATCTTTTACTGAATGCCAGCGCGTACGAGGGGCAATCCAACTCTATTCTTGAAGCGATGGCGATGGGTATTCCGGTGATTGCGACCGATATTCCGGGCAACCGTGATTTGGTTCTTGATGGAGTGACCGGTTTGTTGGTTCCCGACAGCGGCGCTGATTTCCGGTGTCGTCGGCGAACTTTTGTTGAGAAAACGCTTTTGTTACTCGAAGACAGCGAATTACGAAAAACAATGGGAATTGCCGCCAAAACACGAATTGCGGAACATTTTAGTTTGGAACAAATGATCCGGCAATATATCGAACTTTACCAAACACTGTAGGGAATTTCTAAAAACTCGTTTTTTGATCGACCAAATTCGACCGAATATCGACTACAATCGATTTTGGTCGATTTCAGTCGAAGTTTTTAGAAGTTACCTTAATAATTATCGTCCGAAGTTCTGATCCAAAAAACTTTTTAGAGTGGAACCGTGAATAGGATCATGGAGAGCAAAATCGAGAAACGCTTTGTAGTATGATTCAAAACTTCCAATATCATACCGATATTCACCGGGCGGAAGTCGAACGCCTAATATTTTTTTCCGATCACGAATCATGAGGCTGATGGCGTCGGTCAACTGAATTCTTCCATCGTTTCCCGGTTCGGTGCGGCGAAGATAATCGAAGATATCCGGCGTGAAAATATACCGCGCCGCAACCGCTAAGGTACTTGGCGTTTCTTCTGCGGTTGGTTTTTCCACAATATCGTCAAGTTCAAAAAAATCTCCCCGCGATTCTTTCGGTTTGGCAATACCATAATGGACAACCTCAGGACGCGGCACTTCGTCGAACGCAATCACTCCTTTGATCTCACTACTGTTGCGTTCAAAAAGATCAATCATTCGTTTGACAATCCCCGATGACGTGTAACGTCCGAGAATCGTATCTCCCAACGCCACAACAAAACGATGTCCATGAACAAACGGCTCCGCACAAAGAACGGCATGACCAAGACCACTTTGATGACGTTGCCGGGTATAAAAATATTCCGCGTCTTCACGTTCAAACGCCAATTCCGCTAACAAATCTTCTTTACCGTTTAACCGGAGATAACGGATTAATTCGTTATTGACGTCAAAGTGATCTTCAATAGCGGCTTTGTCGGGTCCGGTGACAAAAAGAAAACGATTCAAACGGCATTGAATCAATTCTTCCAC
Source organism: Planctomycetaceae bacterium (assembly GCA_031259095.1). Taxonomy (GTDB): domain Bacteria; phylum Planctomycetota; class Planctomycetia; order Pirellulales; family Thermoguttaceae; genus WRKP01. The sequence goes on from JAIRLW010000022.1 coordinate 2,270, forward strand.
AACGTGTTGCACCACCGGTTTACCGCCAACCGGCAGCATTTCTTTCGGCTGACTTTTGGTCAACGGCAAAAGTTCCGTGCCGCGACCAGCAACCGGAATAATCGCAAGATCAATCATCGTTCGACTCCAAACAAAATTATTATTGAAAACTGCTAAAAATTAATTGGGAATCATTATGCCAAAAGATTTTTGGTTATTTTAATTCAGGCAATTTCTAAAAACTTGTTTTTTGATCGCCCCAATTCGACTAAAATCGATTTTGATCGATTTCAGTCGAAGTTTTTAGAAGTTCCTAATTCTTATGTGCGGCTGAAATCAATAGAGTTTTTCTCTAACCGTTTCCTAATAACATCGTCTTTTATGATACCGCCGATAAGTTTTGTCATCAAGAGATGGCTTGTTTACGGGTTCGGTGAAGAAACGGAACATCCCTGAATTTTGAAATTGTTCGTCGGGTTTCTGACTTCAGCATTTGAGTTTCCGTCTTCCCATGTTGTCGTGTATTATCCGTGTTATAGCGATGGATTGGTCCAGAGGTTGAATTTCATGGTTAAAAAAAAGGAGGAGGTAGGCGACCTTTTGCCAAAAGGTTTTCACTCATGGTCGCGCCAGCGATAGCCGACACGATGTTTCAGGAGAAATATCGCCTGCCACCTTCTAAAAACTTGTTTTTTGATTGACCGAAATCGACCCAATTCGACTAAAATCAATTTCGGTCGATTTCAGTCGAAGTTTTTAGAAGTTTCTTTCAAAGAATAATCTGCGGACAGTTTTTTCGATATGCTTTTTTTCTCTTAACCGGATTTTTACCGAAATATCCGAAAACCATGACTCTTTATCAGATTACATTTCATTGTATCTCCTGATCATTTATAGAGTTGCGTTGTTTCGGCGACCGAATCGGATTTTTTGACGATAACCGTAAAACTGTGAAACAACAGGTTTTCCCTTTGGTCTGAAATCACTTCTGAAAAAAAATAAAAAAAAGTTCTGAAAAAAAAAGAGATTCCAAATCTCAGGAGATTGCGGTTCTTACAGCAATCATTCCCTCTAAAAAATTGTCAGGAGACTCTTTGGGCGTTTGACAACGAATCGGCAATGAATACAATCTTGCTTGCGGTTTGGAAACCGGTCTGAAAAGTTGCCGAAAAGTTCTCTCGGAATTTTTCCAGTGTTTTCACGTTGTGTTTTCACACTGTGTTTTCACACTGTGTTTTCACATGGCGTTTTCGCATGGCGTTTTCACGCTGTGTTTTTGAACCGGATGTTTTTTATTTTTCCACTTTTGGTTATTCATTGCCCTTTTCAATATACTATGTCCCAAGTAACGGAGTACGTCGAAACTCACGTGCGTGTTCACGAAAATAATACCGTCAACGAATCTCAACAATTGCGTGAGGTTCTGGTGGATCAACTCGGTTTACCGCGTTTTAATCTCTGGTTCGGTCAGGAATCATCCATCCGTTATGAAGAAACCGGAATCATTTTTAATGTCAAACACCGTTTTGCCATCGACTGGATACGGTCAAATTTTCAACAGGAAATCGAACGCGCTTTATTAAAAGTTTTCGGCAAAACTATTCCGGTTGATTTTGAGATTGTTTCACCGGAGCAGGCAAAAGGGAGCGATTCGCAGAACCAGCCGAAACCGGTAGTGGTTCCTTCGATTCCGCGTCCGCATTGTCCGCTTCAAAGCAATCCGTTTCAAACGGTCAATCCCGCACACTCCAACGAAAATGGTTCGCGTCCGCGCAGTACGGCACGCCGTTTCTCAACACTTCAGACTTTTATTGAAGGTTTATCGAATCGTTTAGCATGTCGTGCGGCAACATTGGCGGTTGATCATCCGGGTCAGATCAATCCGATTTATATTTACGGAACTACCAGTATCGGTAAAACACATTTATTAGAAGGTATCTGGTCGGCATTCCGTTTGCGGCGCGACCGTAAACCGCCGTTGTACATGACTTCGGAACAATTCATTTCGTCGTTTCTGGAAAATATTCAACCCGGTTCGTCACGCAATGGTATGCAGGGATTCCGCAACAAGTTTTCGGAAATTTCCGTTTTGCTGATTGATGACATTCAATATCTGTCCCGCAAAGACGCAACGCAAACAGAATTTTTATACACTATTGATACGCTTCGGAATCAGGGCGTGCAGATGGTTTTTACGGGCAACCGTCCGCCGAAAGAGTTGGTTGGTTTGCGGAACGAAATTATTTGCCGGATTGAATCGGGAATGATTTGCGGAATTGAATTACCGGAACGCGAATTATCGCTCCGTATTTTTCAGAATATGGTGGCGCAACGTCAATTGCCTATTGGTCAGGATGTTTGCCGAATGGTTACTTCACGGCTTGGAGTTCACGCCCGGCAACTTTCCGGCGCATTGAATCGGCTTCACGCGGTTTATCTGACAAAAAATGAACCGATAACATTGGAGATTGCGGAAGAAACGTTGAGTGATTTGATTCGTATTCAGCGGCGTGATGTTCGGTTGCAGGATATTGAAAAGGTTGTTTGTGAAACATTCGGACTTTCCGAACAAGCGCTTCAATCGAAAAGCCGTGAAAAACAGACAACGGCGCCGCGAATGCTGGCGATGTGGCTCGCCCGAAAATATACCCGGTCTGCTCTCTCCGAGATCGGCAGATATTTCGGCGACCGCTCGCACAGCACGGTTGCGACTGCTCAGAAAAAAGTTGACCAATGGGTTGACCAAAACCACCCAATTCATCACGAACATCACGGAATCACCGAAATGATTCAAAAAATTGAACAAATATTACAATCAGGTTGAAAAAACATGGACACTTTTACCGGACGTTTTGGCGCACGCGAGATCGCACTAGGAATTGCATTCGGAGTTTTGCTTGGACTTCTTCCGAAAGGCAACCTTTTATTTGTAATTGTTGCGATTCTCTTTTTTTTATCTCATGCCAACATTATCGTTGGAGTTCTGGCGACATTGGTGATTTCTTTCGTTGCGCCATGGCTCAATCCGTTGGCAGACCGGATTGGTCGTGAAATTCTCGTTTCGGTTACGGGACAACAAGTGATCGGAAATCTGTTTCATATTCCGGCGGTTTCTTGGACAATGTTGGACAATACGGTTGTTCTTGGGATGTTTTTGCTTGGACTGGTTCTGTTTCTACCAATTTTCTTTGTTGCTTGGATTCCGCTCAAAATTATTCTCCCAAAGAAAAAAGAACAACCGCTCCAATCAACTCCTCCCGAAACACATTAACGTAATTTTATATTGGAAACTTCTAAAAACTTCGACTGAAATCGACCAAAATCGATTTTAATCGATATTCAGTCGATTTCGGTCGATCAAAAAATGAGTTTTTAGAAGTTGCCTTAATAGTTGTTTTTGAGTTCTTTTTTATTGTTGCGATCCGCGAATCCATGATTGTTGCGCTTTAGTTGGTTCGGGCGACGGCAAGGGCGATGGTGTTGCGTTTACTGTTGAGGGAACATCTTTTTTTGTTGGAGTGTTTCGCTGATAGGTTTCAAATGTTCGTATTGGCGACGTTGGAAGATACGCAACGATTCGGCTTAAAACCGGTTGTGAAAGCCGGAGACGTAACACAGTGGAATCAATATGTTCGTTTGGAGTTGCTTCACGGCGGTAACGTTCCGCTTCGGAATGTGTTAAGGTGCGGAGTGTAACTTCAATGGCAACCGGTAATCCGCCGCGTTCAAGACTTTCCCACGAATCACTCCACGTTGAACCATTATAGTACCGAAATCGACAACCAACTACTTCCAGCGCTTGCAGATTACTTCCTTCAACGCCTTGAGCGTTGATGTCCGGCGTTTCAAAATCAATTTCACGTCGGGTAAGACCGGCGAATTGTTGAAAATCGTAGAAGACCGTTTTGAGTTCAGCCGCTTGCGGAGTTGCCGTTGATACTTCACCCAAAAGAGCGTAACGCGGTTGCGGATTTATTGCAACAAACGGATTGATTCCGATGACGTCAATCCGTAACGTTTGTGATGAACCGTTCAAACCGAATCGCCGAACATCGTCATCGCTTGTTGAACTTTCGGACGGATGAATGGGGTCTTGAATTGCCGCTTTCAGGTCATCTTCCAAAAGTTGAGCCAACGAGCGAACAAGTTGTGAACGTTCAGCCAAGCGCGTTCCATGTGTTTGTGTTTTGGAAAAAAGCGAAATGATATTCCAAAGCATTCCAATCAACACAACAAACAACGCCAATGCCAAAAGGAGTTCTAAAAGTGTAAATCCTTTTACGATACGTTTTATCACTTTAGTGTGGGGATATTAGGGACAATAGGGACAAATAATCAATTAACTAAAGGGAACTTCTAAAAACCTCGACTAAAAATCGACCGAAATCGATTTTAGTCGATTTCGGTCGAATTTGGTTGATCAAAAAACGAGTTTTTAGAAGTTCCCT